>JAHECD010000071.1 GCA_024641945.1 Rubrivivax sp.
CAGCCCAGGCGCGGCCCGAAAGCCCCTGCGCGAGCGCCGTGCCGACGGACGGCAACGGCACCGAGACGCTGACCAGGCCGGCCGGCTTGCCCTCGACGTATCCGAAGCCGCCGCCGCCGTTGAACATGGCATTGGTGCGCAGGAACTCGGGCGCGGTCTCGGCCGACGTGTGGCAACGCAGGCAGCTCGCCTGGGCGACCACCGGGCGCGCATACAGCAACTGCCCGGCCCGCACGACCCAGTATTCCTTCGGCCCGCCAGCCGCCTGGATCGCATCGAGCGCCTCGATTTCGAAGGCATTGGGCGCGTTGTTCTGGTTGAGCACCGTGCGTGCCGTGAGCCGGTAGCGCGACTGCGCGCCGGACGAGGCGATCACGTCCGCGACCTCGCGCTGCACGAGCGCCGGGTTCTTCCAGTAGTAGGTCTCTACACGCTCCATCGCCGCGCGTTCGGTGGCGGCGTCGGACCGCGTACCGGCGAGCAGGTCCGCGTCGCCCGACTTGCCCGCGAAGACCGAGCGCGTGAGGAAATTGCCCGGGATGCCGGCGCTGACGCCGACCGTGCGTGCGTGCACGCCGCCGTACTGCGACGCCCAGCGCCCGACGTTCTCGGCCATGTCGGCCACGGTACGGCCTTCCCGGATGGTCTGCGACAGCACCAGCGATTCCGCGGCCCACCAGGACAGCGACACGACGGCACAGACAAGCAGGGCGACGGGCAGGACGAGCTGTGCCGGTCCGGCCGCCGCGCGAGTGGTCGACTTCATTGAAACCCCCCTTTTTGAATTGTGATCGCCAGGGTGGATTGTGAAGGGCCGGGCGCGTTGCCGGCGGGCGGCTCCGACGACGCGGCTAGCGGCGTCGGGGCGCCGCGTCGCCGGCCCAGAGTTCGTCGAGGTTGAGCGACGCCCACGCCTCCGCCGGTTCGCGGCCGACGATGCGGTCGGTGGCGGCCTGGCGGCCCAGGTCGATCAGGCGTGGCGGCACGGGCATCTGCGACTTGAGTGAATAGAAGACCTTGACCTTGGGCGCCACGAGCGAGTCGGCGTTCTGCTCGACGACGATGGCGATGTGCTGCGACTGCAGCCGCACCAGCGAGCCGGTCGGGTAGATGCCCAGGCTTCGCACGAAGGCCTGGAAGATGGCCGGGTCGAAGTGGCCCTTCCAGGAGGCCATGCGGGCGATCGATTCGGCCGGGTCCCAGCCGGCCTTGTACGGGCGGTTGGAAGTGACGGCGTCGTAGACGTCGCAGACGGCGCCCATGCGCGCCAGGCGCGAAATCTGTTCGGCTGCCAGGCCGTTCGGGTAGCCGGCGCCGTCCATGCGTTCATGGTGGTGCAGGCAGACGTCGAGCACCTCGTCGCTGGCCCCGCCGCCTTCGACCAGCATGGCGTGCCCGTGCACCGGATGCTCGCGCACGATGAGGAATTCTTCCTCGGTGAGCTTGCCGGGCTTGTTCAGGATGTCCAGCGGAATCGCCGACTTGCCCATGTCATGCAGCAGGCCCGCGAGGCCGGCCTGGCGGCATTGTTCGTCGTCCATGCCGAGTTGGCGGCCGAGCGCGACCATGAGCGCGCACACGGCCACCGAATGCATGTAGCTGTAGTCGTCGACCGTCTTCAGGCGCGCCAGGCTGATGAGCGCGCCCGGATTGCGCAGCACCGATGCGGTGACTTCTTCCACCAGGGGCATGCAACCCTGCGCGTCGATCGCCCGGCCCAGGCGGGCCTCGGCGAACATGTCCATCACGGCCTGGCGGCCGCGCTTGCAGATGGCGGCGGCCTCGTGCATCTCGTCGGCCATCGAGCGGGCGGGCTCCGGGTCGCCGCGCGGCACGGGCGCCGCGATGGCCGGCCGGGCCGCGGCCTCTGGCGGTGCCGCGTCCGGTGTTTCCGGCGTGGCCACGTCGACGCCCAGCTTCGTGTCGATCCAGCACTCGCCGACCCCGCTTTGTTGCAGGCGCTCCAGGTCGTGCGGGTCCTCGAGGATGAACTTGGTCTTCCAGAAGGGATGGTCGATCCACGGGCCTTCGAGGGCATGCAGGTGCATGCCCAGGCGAGCCTGTTTCACGGGGATCTTCTTGAGCATGGGCGAAGGCGACTCGGGCCGGCATTGGCCCTGGCACGAATATCGGCAGGCGCCGATGCCGACTTGAGGCCCCAGACGACGACGGCCACTGCAATGCAGCGGCCGTCAGGCCATCGCGAACGGCGCGCCCGCGCCGATGCGGCGGGTCAGCGGAAGCGCGACTGCGGCACCGTGCGCAATTCACCCGGCAACGATCCGAGGTACTGGGCCAGCGCCTTGAGCTCGGTGTGCTTGAACTGCTTGACCTGCCCGGCCATGATGGCGTTGCCGCGACCGACCTGCGGGTTGCCTTCGGTCTGGTACGACTTGAGCGCGACGTAGAGGTAGTCGGCATGCTGGCCGGCCAGCTTGGGGTAGGCGCCGTCGATCGGCTTGCTGAAGTTGGCGCCGTGGCACGATGCGCAGGCACCCTTGGTCAGCAACTCTGCGACCTGCGCCGTGGGCTGCGCGGCGGGTGTATCTGCCACCGCGACGATGCTGCTCTTGCCGTTCTGCTCGTAGAACGCGGCGAGATCCGCCATGTCCTTGTCGGACAACGGGGCCGCGATGGCATGCATCGTGGGGTGTTTGCGATCGCCCTGCTTGTACGCCGCCAGCGCGGCCGCAATGTACTTGGCGTTCTGGCCCGAGATCATGGGCACCTTGTGGATCTCGGGAAAGCTGGCCTGGTAACCCGGGATGCCGTGGCAGCCGATGCACATGGCGGCCTTCGATTCGCCTTCCTTGGCGTCCTGTGCCAGGGTGGCGGTGACGGTGCCGGCAAGGGCCAACAGCAGTGAGAGCGCTTTGATCATCGACGAATCCAAGGGGTTGCGGGCAGGAAGCCAGCGATTATAGGGGGCCGCTTATACTGGCCCGACACCTCCAAAGACGCCCCCAGCGGGCGCCACGCACGATGAAATTCCAGGGCTCCGACAGCTATGTCGCCACGCAGGACCTGATGCTGGCGGTGAATGCGGCCATCACGCTCAAACGCCCGCTGCTCGTGAAGGGCGAGCCCGGCACCGGCAAGACGATGCTCGCCGAAGAGGTGGCGCACGCACTCAAGATGCCGCTGCTGCAGTGGCACATCAAAAGCACGACCAAGGCGCAGCAGGGCCTGTACGAGTACGACGCGGTGAGCCGCTTGCGCGACAGCCAGCTCGGCGACGAGAAGGTCAAGGACATCCACCACTACATCGTGAAGGGCGTGCTGTGGCAGGCGTTCACCGCGGAGCAGCCGGTGGCCTTGCTGATCGACGAGATCGACAAGGCGGACATCGAATTCCCGAACGACCTGCTGCGCGAGATCGACCGCATGGAGTTCTACGTCTACGAGACCCGCGAACTCGTGCGTGCGAAACACCGGCCGGTGGTCTTCATCACGTCGAACAACGAGAAGGAACTGCCGGACGCCTTCTTGCGCCGCTGTTTCTTCCACTACATCAAGTTCCCCGACGCCGACACGATGCAGTCGATCGTCGACGTGCACTTTCCCGGCCTGAAGAAGGAACTGCTCGCGGCGGCGCTCAAGACCTTCTACGACGTGCGCAACCTGCCCGGCCTGAAGAAGAAGCCGAGCACGAGCGAGCTGCTCGACTGGCTCAAGCTGCTGGTGGCCGAGGACATCCCCCTGGAAGCGCTGCAAAGCAAGGACGAGAAGGTCGCCGTACCGCCCCTGGTGGGCGCGCTGCTGAAGAACGAGCAGGACGTGACCCTGTTCGAGAAGCTCGTCTTCATGCAGCGGCACAACCGCTGATGCCGAGCCCGGGCATGCGGTTCCCGCGATGAAGAGCTGGCTCGCGCCACTGACGATGTCCGGCGCGCACGCGCGCCTCGTGCCGCTCGACCGGGCCCACCTGGCAGACCTGGCCGAGGCCGCCCGCGACGGCGAGTTGTGGAAGCTCTGGTACACCGCCGTGCCGTCGCCCACCGGCATGGAGGCCGAGATCGAGCGCCGCCTCGCGTTGCAGGCACAAGGCACGATGCTGCCGTTCACGGTGCAGGACGGCCGCGGCCGCATCGTCGGCATGACGACCTACATGAACGTGGACCGCGCCAACCAGCGGGTCGAGATCGGCAGCACCTGGTACGCGCAGAGCACGCAGCGCTCCGCGCTCAACACCGAATGCAAGCGGCTGCTGCTGGGCCATGCGTTCGACGCGCTCGAGTGCATTGCGGTCGAGTTCCGTACGCACCGCCTGAATACGCAGAGCCGGCGGGCGATCGAGCGCCTGGGCGCGCAGCTCGACGGCGTGCTGCGCGCGCACCAGCGCAGCCCGAACGGCACGCTTCGCGATACGGCCGTGTACAGCATCGTCGCGGCCGAATGGCCCACCGTGCGCGCGCACCTCGACTGGCAGCTCGCACGACCGCGCTGACCCAAGCCGCGAAGCGGCCACCGCACCGACAGGAGACCCCCTTGGCCAAGAAGACGATCACCGTCGAAGACCTCTGGAAACTGGAACGGCTGGGCGCCCCCAGCCTCTCGCCCGACGGGGCTCAGGTGGTGGCCAGCGTCACGCGACACTCGATGGAGGACAACAAGGGCAGCAGCACGCTGTGGCTGTTGTCCACGCTGGGCGGCAAGCCGCGCGCCCTCACCCACTGCGGCGACAAGGACGGCCATCCGCGCTTCAGCCCGCACGGCGACCTGGTCGCCTTCATCGCCAAGCGAGACCAGGAAGGCCACAAGGACGAGGAGCCGCAGCTTTACCTGATTCCGCCCGACGGCGGCGAAGCGCGGCGCGTGGCCACCGTCGCCACCGGCGTGGAGGGCTTCCGCTGGTTCCCCGACGGCCGGCGCATCGCGTTCGTCTCGTGGGTATGGCCGGACGCCCGCGGCAGCGCGGCGCAGGCCCGGCGGCACAAGGACTTCAAGGCGCGCAAGGAAACCGGCTACGCCACCAGCGAGGCGCAGTACCGCTATTGGGATCACTCGCTGCCGATGGGTCGCGTGGCCCATCTGCATGTGCTCGACACGGCCAACGGCAAGGTGCGCGACCTCTTCGAGGGCACGCGGTACGAGTTGTCGCGCAGCGAACCCGACGACAACGCGTTCGACATCTCGCCCGACGGGCGGCGCATCGTCTTTGCCTACGATCCCATCGACGAAAAGCGCGTCGACGGCCGTTTTGCGCTGGCCGAGATGGACCTCAAATCGGGCCGGACCACGCAGCTGGCGCACGACCCCGAGTGGACCTTCGGCGCGCCGCGCTACAGCCCCGACGGCGGCCGCGTGGCGTTCCTTGCCAGCCACGTCGGGCGCAAGCTCACGATGCCGTCACACCTCGCGCTGTGGGACCGCGAACAGCGCCGCTGGGAGCCGGTGAGCGCGGAGTGGGACCACGAGGTGCACGCGCCGCTGCTCTGGGAGGACGACGGCCTGGCCGTGCTGCTGGCGTCCGAGGAGCGCGGGCGGCGCCACCTGTGGCGCTTCGACCTGCCCGACCGCCGTGCCGAGGCCATCGTGCATGGCGGGTGGGTGCACGCCTTCGACAAGGCCGCGGGCACGCTGGTCGCGCTGGCCGACGCGGCCGACCATCCGGGGCGGCTGCACGTGCACGTGGCCGGCAGCGAGCCGCACCGCATCGAATCGTTCAATGACCGGCAACTCGCCGGCCTGGCGATGGGCCGAACGGAAGAAACCTGGATCAACGGCGCGAATGGCGACCCGGTGCAGGTGTGGATGACCTATCCACCCGGGTTCGACGGCCGCAAGAAGACGCCGCTCATGCACAGCATCCACGGCGGCCCGCACACCGCTGCCGGCGACACGTGGCACTACCGCTGGAATACGCAGGTCTTCGCGGCACAGGGCTATGTGGTGGCGGCGGTCAACTACCACGGCTCGTCGAGCTTCGGCTACGCCTTCCTCGACAGCATCACGCACCGCTGGGGTGAACTGGAACTGCTCGACGTCGAAGCCGCCACCGATGAATTGCTGAAGAAACCGTGGGCCGATCGCAAACGCGTGTTCGCCACCGGCGGCAGCTACGGCGGCTTCATGGTCGCGTGGATGAACGGCCACGTGCCGCCCGGCCGCTACGCGGCCTACGTGTGCCACGCCGGCTGCTTCGACTGGACGGCGATGTTCGCCGACGACGCCTACACCTGGCACGCGCAGGAACTCGGCGCGTGGTACTGGGACGATCCGCAGCAGATCCTGCGCCAGAGCCCGCACGCCTTTGCCGGCGCCATGAGCACGCCGACGCTGGTGATCCACGGCGCACTCGACTACCGCGTGCCCGACGCCCAGGGCCTGGCCTACTACAACACGCTCAAGGCCCGCCGCGTCGACGCCCGGCTGCTGTGGTTCCCGGACGAGAACCACTGGATCCTCAAGCCGCGCAACAGCAGGCTCTGGTACGACGAATTCTTCGGCTGGCTGCAGCGGCACGGTGGCGCCGGCGCGCCGGCGAAAGGCAAACAACGTTCGAGGCCCTGAGCGCCAGCGTCGACTTGCGGCGCGAAGCGGCACTCGAAGGTCCGCTGCAAGTGCCCAGGCTTCGCGGCAGGGCGCTGGCGGTGCCTGCGTTCTCCGGCCCACGCTCGCGGGCCGGCCGAACGGTGGGCCGGCGTGGCCTCGTCAACCCCGTGGCCTGGCGCCTGCCCGGTCCCAACCGCGAATCGGGCCTGCGCCCGCAGGCACCACCAGCGCCCTGCGACACGGGGTTTCGGGCCTGCAGGCACGCGAACGTCTCGGCGGGGGCGGGCGGTTCGGGTGTGCGGGCGCAGGCCCGATTCGCGGTGGGTGCGCGGCTGGCGTCGAGTCACGCTGTTGACGAGCCAACGCCAGTCCGCCGCGATGGTCGCCCGCGAGCGTGGGCCGGAGAACGCATGCCCGGACCGCCTGCCTCTGCACAGGTGCCACGCACGCGTGCGTCAAGGGCTCAGGAGATCGTCGAAGCGGGCCGCCGCGAACGGCCGCTTCGGGCCGCAGGCGGCCGCTCGCGTCCATGCGATCGAATGCAATTCGGTATCAGCGATAACGCTGGGCCAACACGCTCTGCAGGGTTTGAACCACACCGAAGGCGTCCTTCAACTGCCCCTGCTCGAAATTGCTCAGGCTCGACAGCGAAAGGAAGTTGTCCGCCGGCTCGCCACGCGCGATCTGCCCGGCCTGGTGGCGGATGCGCAGTGAGGCCATGAACTCGAGCGCGTCGCGCAGGTCGTGTGCGCTCTTCTCGCTGATCTCCTTGCTCTGCGCCGCCACGGCCAGCCGGTCGTGCGTGTTCACCGCCTCGTGCCCGATGGCGAGCGCATAGATGCGAGCGAGATCGACGATCGGCACGATGCCGTTGTGCTTGAGATCGACCGTGTCGCGCCGCTCGCCGTGGTGGACGGTGGAGATGCCGCCGAAAAACGACAGCGGCGGCCGGTGCGTGAGCGCGTTGCCCACCATGTGGGCGAGAAAGATGCCCTTGTGACGGGTCCTCTGCAACACGCCACGGCGCAGCCCGTCCAACAGCGCCGCGCTGCCGTGGATCAGGCGCAGGTCGAAGAAGACGCAGGTGAGCATCAAGGCCTTGGGCTCCGGCGTATCGGTCCAGCGGTGGAAGTATTCGGTCCACTGGCGCACGGGCTGCCGCCATTCGTCGGTGCGGGCCATCATCTCGCCCGGACAGTAGATGTAGCCGCTGGCGTCGAGTCCGTCGTTGACGAAATTGGCGAGCGCCTTGAAGTAGGCGCCGTGCGTGGCCTCGTCGTAGGCGTCGTCGAGCAGCATGCAGTTGTCCTGGTCGCTCTTGGCGGTCTGCTCGTTGCGCGCCTGCGAGCCGGCAGCGACCCAGGCGTACGGGAGGGGCGCGGGGCCGAACCGCTCCTCGCCCAACTGCAACAGGCGGGTCGTGATCGCGTCGGTGATGGCGGTCACGATGTGCCCGGTGCTGTAGGCGCTGGTGCCGGCGGCGGCCAGGCTGCCCTGCAACGGCCGCACCTTGGCGGCGGATGCGGCCAAGTCTTCGACGGTGGTCTGTTTGTGGATTTCGCCGGCCAGGTACACCGGCGAGGTGCTGTGCTGCTGCGTCAGGTCGGTCGCGGTGATCATGCCCACCGGCCGCTTGCCGTCGAGCACCGGCACATGGTGGATGTTGTGGCGCGCCATCAGCAGCAGCGCCTCGAACGCCGGCTTGGCCGCGTCGGCGGTCAGCGGTGAAGCAGTGGCGATCTCGCGTACCGCGGTCGTCGGGTCGAGGCCGGCGGCCAGCGCGCGGATGCGCAGGTCGCGGTCGGTCACGATGCCCTGCAGTTCACCGTCGTCGATCAGCAGCACCGACGACACGTGCTGGTCGCGCATGGTCCGCGCGGTCTCTGCGATGCTGGCCGTCGACGGGACCGTGACGGGCGCGCGCCGCACGAGTGCACGCAGCGGTGCGCTCATCAGGTTCAGCGGCGTGGTGTCGTCGTGCGCGGTCGCGCCATGCGTGGTTTCCGCGGATCGCGTCACGGGCGGCCGGCCTGCACCTGGCGTGGCCAGAAAGACCGACAGCGTGCGATGGCGTGCGAGCCATGCCTGCAGCGTGGCGGCCGGCACGCTGGCGAGCACGGTGCGACCGTCCGCCGTGGCAGACCAGTCCGCGGCGTCGTCCGGGCCGGCACCCGCGCCGAAGCAGTCTCCCGGACCCAGCGTCACCGCGCTGCCGTCGCGCCCCGTGGCCAACGTCACCTGGCCGGAAAGCACCCACCACAGGCGCTCGTGCAGCGCCGCGCCGCCCGCGATGGGTGCGCCGGCCGGCAGCGACTCGCGCTGCCACGCGTCGGCGATGCCGGCGCGGGCAGCGTCGTCCAGGTGGCCGAAGATGCGGTGGCGGGCCAGCAGGGCGATAAGGTCCGGTGTAGGGCGTGTCGGCATGAAGTGCGAGGGGGTCGGTGGTCGGGAAAAGTCGGCGGCGTCGCGCGGCACGGTCATGCGGCAATGTCGATCCGCATGGCGGTCTTGCAGTCTCGTCGAATCGACGCCACGCCGGTGGGCTGCGGCAGCGCCATCCGCACAAGGCTTGATGCGCCGCAAACTCGCGCCGTCGCGACCGTCAGGGTGCCGTGTCGGGCATGCTTGCCGGCGCGCCGGCCACGCGCACCGCCACCACGTCGCGCCGGCTGCGCCGACCGTCCTGCGTGACCACGCTGAGCGCAAAGCGGTGCAGCCCCGAAGGCAGGCCGGCCGGTACCTGCCACTGCGGCGAAGCCGTCCACACGGTGGTGCCGGGCGCAGGCGGCTTGCGCCCGCGGGCGCGCCCGCTCACGGCTGGCCCAGGTAGGTCCAAACGTAGCGCACGACCTTGCCGCCGCCGACGTCGAAGGACCGGCTGCCATCGAGCACGAAGGACTTGCCCGCGTCGACCACGCGCGGGGCGGTCAGCACGGCCGTGGGCGCCGACGTGTCGGCCACGATGACGACCACTTCGTCGGGCTGCGAGTTGTTGCCCGAATCGTCGGTGACGACGAGGCGGAAGCTGTGCCGCCCCGGCGCGAGCGGCGTGGCCGGCGTGACGCTGACCTCCACCGTGGGGGCGTCGGTGGCAACGTCCTGGTTGATCCTGAATTCGGCCATGCACGGCTCCGGTGGTGATGTAGGCGTCGGCCAGGGGGGTGTCTCGAATGCGCCGACCCGACGCAGGATAGACACCCATCGCAGCGCAGGCAACCGCCGCGCTTGCAGCGGGGCCTGCGCGTGACCGCGGACCGGGCGTCACCGGGCGTGGGCCCGGGTGACTTGGCGCCATCCACCGCGGCGGCTGCTGGCGCAGGGTCTACGGCGTCGGTGGCAGTGTCGTGGCCACGCCCTGCGGCCTGGAAGGAGTTCTGCTGGCGGGGTCTTGAGCGCGGCGCGTCGAACGTGCGGTTGCTACCATCGACACATGCTTACGCGCATCGCCGCGCTGGTCTTCTGGCGCACGCTCGCCCTGGCGAGCGTCGCGCTCGGCCTGATCGGCGTGGTCGTGCCCGGCCTGCCCACCGTGCCGTTCCTGCTGCTGGCCGCGTGGGCCGGCGGCAAGGGTTGGCCGCAGCTCGAGGCCTGGCTGCTGGCGCATCCGCGCCACGGTGCGGCCATCCGGCAGTGGCGGGAGCGCCGCGCGGTGCCGCGCCGAGCCAAATGGCTGGCCAGCGCGACGATGCTGATGAGCACGGGCTTGATTGCCCTGTCCGCGTCGCCGCTTGCGGCCAAGGTCGGTGTGCCGGCGTTGTTGGCCGTGGTCGCGCTCTGGCTCTGGACCCGGCCGGAAAACTGAATTTCGGGACGGCAGCGTTGCCGGTGCCGCCCCAAGGAGAACGACATGAAGGAAAAGACCCGCAAGACCCCTGATGGGGTCGCGCTGTCGCCTCAGGCCATCACCGCCGAGGTGCTGCTCGAGAAATACGCCAAGGGCGACGAGCGCTCGCCCGACGACGTAAACCGCCGTGTCGCCAGGGCGCTGGCACAGGCCGAACCGGCCGAGCAACTCGAGCATTGGGAGCAGCGATTTCTGCAGGCGCTGCAGCAGGGCTTCATCCCCGCCGGCCGTATCCAGTCGGCGGCAGGCACGGGCCTGCAGGCCACGCTCATCAACTGTTTCGTGCAGCCGGTGGGTGACTCGATCGTCGAGGTCGATGACGGCCACCCCGGCATCTACACCGCCCTGGCCGAGGCCGCCGAGACCATGCGCCGCGGCGGTGGCGTGGGCTACGACTTCAGCCGCATCCGCCCGCGTGGCGCGTGGGTCAGCGGCACGCACAGCAACGCCAGCGGCCCGGTGAGCTACATGCGGGTGTTCGACCGCTCGTGCGAGACGGTCGAGTCGGCCGGCGCACGCCGTGGCGCGCAGATGGGCGTGCTGCGCTGCGACCACCCCGACGTGGAGGAATTCATCCACGCGAAGGACAGCGGCGACCTGAAGAACTTCAACCTCTCGGTGGGTGTGACGGATGCCTTCATGAAGGCGGTGGCCGACGATGGCGAGATCGAGCTTGCGCACCGCGCCGAGCCGGGCGAGTCGATCAAGGCCGCCGGGGCCTACCAGCGCGCCGACGGCCTGTGGGTCTACCGCCGCCCGCGCGCCCGCGAGCTGTGGGACCAGGTCATGCGCTCGACCTACGACCATGCCGAGCCCGGCGTGCTCTTCATCGATACGATCAACCGCGACAACAACCTCGCCTATTGCGAGACGATCGCAAGCACGAATCCATGCGCCGAGCAGCCGCTGCCGCCGTATGGCTGCTGCTGCCTCGGCTCGGTCGATCTCACGCGCTTCGTGAAGAAGCCGTTCGAGGCCGATGCGTCGTTCGACGAGCCGGCCTTCACGCAGGTGTGCGCCGTCGCCACGCGCATGCTCGACAACGTGCTCGACGTCACCGTCTGGCCGCTGCCGCAGCAGCAAGCCGAGGCGCGCAACAAGCGCCGCATCGGCCTGGGCTTCACGGGCCTGGGCGATGCGCTGGTGATGCTCAACCTGCGCTACGACACGGCGCAGGCGCGGGCGATGGCCACGCGCATCGCCGCGGCCATGCGCGATGCGGCCTACGAAGCGTCGGTCGACCTGGCACGCGAGCGCGGGCCGTTCCCGCTCTTCAACCCGGACCTGTTCCTGAGCGGCGGCACGTTTGCGTCGCGCCTGCCGCTGCGCCTGCGCGACCTGATCCGCAAGCACGGTCTGCGCAACTCGCACCTGCTGTCGATCGCCCCCACGGGCACCATCAGCCTGGCCTTTGCCGACAACGCGAGCAACGGCATCGAGCCGGCATTCAGCTGGCGCTACACACGCAAGAAGCGCATGCCCGACGGCGGCTTCAGCGAGCATGCGGTGGAAGACCACGCCTGGCGCCTGTACCGCCACCTGAAGGGGGCGGACGCGCCGCTCACGCCGGCCTTCGTGACGGCGCTCGAACTGCAGGCTGCCGACCATGCCGCAATGGTGGCGGCGGTGGCGCCGTGCATCGACACCGCCATCAGCAAGACCGTCAACGTGCCGGCCGACTACCCCTATGCCGACTTCCAGGACCTGTATCGCGCGGCGTGGGCGGCGGGGCTGAAGGGCCTGGCCACCTACCGGCCGAACAGCGTGCTCGGATCGGTGCTCAGCGTGACCCCGGCAGCCGACCCGCCGAAGCCGCTGCGCATCGAAGGCGACGATGCCAACCGCCGCCTGGCGCTCGACCGCGCGCCGCAGCCGGTGATGGCCAGCCTGCGCTGGCCCGGGCGGCCGGAGTTGCCTGCAGGCAATGCCGCGTGGAGCTACATGATCCACCACCCGCATGGCGACTTCGCGCTCTTCGTCGGCGAGCTGCCGGCCGAGGGCAGCGGCACGCCCAAGCCTTTCGAAGTGTGGGTCAACGGGGTCGAGCAGCCGCGCGGCCTGGGCGCGCTGGCCAAGACGCTGTCGATGGACCTGCGTGCCGACGACAGCGCCTGGCTTCAGCTCAAGCTGGACGTGCTCGCCACGGTGTCGGAGGAGAAGGCCTTCGAGATGCCATTCCCGCCGACCGGCGAGCAGCGCCTGTTCCCCGGCGTGGTGGCCGCCACCGCCGCGGTGGTGCGCTGGCGCTGCGAATCGTTGAAGGCACTGCCGCCGACCGCCGGCGCGCCCACGCCGGTGCTGGACGCGATGTTCAGCCGCGAGGAGCCACGTACCGGCGCCTCGGGGACGCTGGCCTGGGCGGTCGACATCGACAACCCGGCCACCGGCGAGCGCTTCACGCTCACGCTGAAGGAAGTGACGCTCAATGCACCCGACGGCAGCACGGTGACACGCCCGTGCGCGATGGGCCTGTCGGGCAACTACCCGCGGGCCCTCGACGGGCTGGCACGCATCCTCTCGCTCGACATGCGCGTGATCGACCCGGCGTGGATCGGCATGAAGCTGCGCAAGCTGCTCAACTACGCCGAGCCGCTGGGCCACTTCATGGCCTTCGTGCCGGGCCTGCCGCACGGCGAGCGCCGCCAGCAGGTCTGGCCGTCCACGGTGGCCTACATGGCGCGGCTCATCATCCACCGCTACGCGATGCTCGGCCTGCTCGACGAAGGGGGCCTGCCGCTGCGCGAGATGGGCGTGCTGGCCACGCCGGAGGCACCCGCCTCGCACCACCCCGCACCGATGGCCGGCCTGCCCTGCCCGGAGTGCGGCAACGCCACGATGATCCACAAGGACGGCTGCG
The DNA here is from genome assembly GCA_024641945.1 of Rubrivivax sp. Classification (GTDB taxonomy): domain Bacteria; phylum Pseudomonadota; class Gammaproteobacteria; order Burkholderiales; family Burkholderiaceae_C; genus Rubrivivax. Next base: position 13,197 of record JAHECD010000071.1, read on the forward strand.
ATTTCTGCACCGCTTGCGGGTACGTGGGGCAGTGCGGGTAAGTCTCGGATGGGGCCGCAGGCGTGTGCATCGGGACGACCGATCCAGCACGCCGGCCCCGCGCCCGTCAGCGCTTGAGGGGCGCCAGCGAGCCGACTTGCGTGCGCTCGTCGGAGGTCTTGGTGCAGGCACCGCCTTCGACCAGCGGCTGCAGTGCCGGCAACAGGGCCTTCAGCAGCTGCGACGGCAGCGCGCTCGTGAACTTGTAGTCCACCGCATACGGCTCCGGCACGTAGGCCATCATGGTGCCGAAGTGCCGCTCGCCGATCAGGAAGACCAGTGTGGCGGTGCGGTTGACCACGCGTGACGAGATCAGCCTGCCGCCGCGGGCATAGGTATCGAAGCGCTGGTCGCCGGTGCCGGTCTTGCCGCCGATGTCGACGGCGCTGCCGTCGGGTCGCGCCAGCGCGCCCTTCAGGCGCTTGGCCGTGCCGTCTTCGACCACGCCGACGAGCGCGCGTCGCAGCACGTCGGTCACCTCGACCGGCAGCACACGCACCGCCTCGGCCGGTTGCCGTGCCAGCCGGGTCTCGTACGGCGTGCCCCGGGCGAACTGCATCGACTCGATGCGCGTCACCGGCATGCGCAGGCCGCCGTTGACGATGATGCCCATCAGCTCGGCCAGCGCGGCGGGCCGGTCGCCGGAGGCACCCAGGGCACTCGCATACGACGGCGTCAGCGCATCGAAGGGGTAACCCAGGCGGCGCCAGCTCTGGTGGATCTCGACGAAGGCATCGAGCTCCATCAGGTTGCGGATGCGCGAGTCCTGTGCGCCCTTGCTGCGGGTTTTGAAGAGCCACTCGTAGACCTGCTGGCGCTCGTCGGTGCTGGCGGCCGCGGCATCGGCCAGGCTGGCGCCGGGCTGCTTGCGCAGGTACGCGGCGACCCAGAGTTCGAGCGGGTGCAGGCCCGCCAGGTAGCCGCGGTCGGCCAGCGACCACCGGTCCGCGCCGTATTTTTCGTGCAGGGCTTCCAGCGCCGTGTCGGTCAGTTCGACGTCGGGCAGCCGCTGGGCGATGAACGCACGCAGGCGCGCCGCATCGGCCGTGGGGTCGAGTCCGTACAGCGTGGCCGCCAGCCGCGCCGGCGTCGCGCGCCGGTCCTGCAGCAACAGCGTCTCGATCTCCGTGGCCGTCTTGCCTGCGAACCGGCGGTAGAAGCGCGCCAGAAATTCGCGCCCCTCCTTGTCGGCGAAACGGGAAAGGTATTCACGCCGCCGCGGCTCCGACAGGTCGTCCACCAGCGCGCCGTAGTCGGCTTCGCTGCGCGCCTGCACGTGGCGCACCAGGTCGCGCATCAGCCGGATGAAGGGCAGGTTGACCGAGCGTGTCAGCGCTTCGCGCACGGTCACGCTGCGGCTGTCGTCGGCCTTGTCGAAATTGTCGAAGTGGTGCAGGCCGCCGCCGGTGAAGAAGCCCTCCGCCGGGTTGGCCGAATACACCCGCTCCATCGCCTCGTCCAGCATGTGCGCGAGGCTCTTGTCGTCCGCATGCGCCAGGTGGTCCCGCGCCCAGTGGCCGATCGCATCTCGGCCGCCGACCTTGAGCGCCGCCAGTTCGTCGGGTGGCAGTTCGGCCCAGCGCCGGTGCAGGTCGGCCACCATCTCCAGGTAGGTGACGAGCGTGCGCAGCTTGGACGTCGACCCGAGGTCCAGCCGCGCGCCCTCGTTGATGTCGAACGGCTGGTTGAAGTTGTCGGTCTGCACGCGCAGCAGGTTGGCGTGCTCGGCGCGTTCATAGAGCGTGAAGCTGTAGTTGATGCGGGCCGGGTCCTGCGTGTCGCTCAGCAGGTGGAATCCATAGAGCCCGGCCGCGCGCGCACCTTCCGATGTGGAAAGGCTGCGCAGCAGTTCGGTGGCCGCCTTCTGCATCCGGCCGTCCAGCGGGCTTTGTGCCACCAGGTCGAGCCGGTCCAGGTCATAGGCGCGCGGCAGCGCCAGCTGCGCCTGCAGCCTCGTGCGCACGAGCGTCGCTGCCTTGCGGTCGACGAACGATTCGCTGCGCGCCACCGACTGTCGGGTCTGCAGTTGCAGCGGCAACGCCAGTGCGGCGTCGCGCAGGGCCGTCGAGACCAGGCCGGCATCGGCCATCAGGCGCACGTAGCTGTCGGTGAGCTGGCGCAGATCGGGTTCGCCCTCGGCCAGGTAGTACGACGGTCGGCGCTGCGCCACCATCAGCGACAGGGCCTGCTTGAAGACCAGCGCCTGGTCCTTCGTGCCGGCCGGATTGGCGAGCAGCTTTTGCGCTTCGTTGAAGTCGCGCCCGTACCAGGCCCACAGGCCGTCGCCGATGCCGTTGACCTCGCCGAACCCGGCCTTGGCCGACAGCGGCACGGTGTTCAGATAGTCGAGCACGATCTGGCGGCGGCGCGGCAGCGTCGTCTCGCCGTCGAGGTAGGCGCGCACCGACGCGGAAGCCATCTGGCGCAGCTTCTCTTCGCCCGACGATGTGCGGCCTTCGGGCGAATGGCGGAATTTCTCGATCTGCGTGGCCAGCGTGCTCCCGCCGGCCGCCGTGTGCGAGTCGATGACACGTCGCAGTCCCTGGTCGACCACCGCCTTGCCGAAGCGGTCCCACTCGACGGCCGGGTTGCGCATCGGGAACCGGGGGTCGAGCAGTTCGCGGTTCTCGATGAACAGCAAGGCATCGACGAGCAGCGGCGGCAGGGCTTCGAAGCGCTGGAAGATGCGCTCGGGATAGCGCGCCGTATACGTCGGCTCGCCGCGGCAGTCCTGCAGTTCCAGGCCGCCCTGCGTGGCCTCGCGGTAAGGGGCGTACAGCCCGTTGTCGACGAGCTCGACCATGCGGGGCGACATGCGGGCCTGCTGCGCGACCGTGTAGCCCTGGGTCTTCAGGCGCTGCACGAATTCGGGCAGCCGCGCATAACCCAGCCGCTCGTCGGCCGGGCCGGCCTTCGGGTAGCGCAGGTCGGCATTCGGGCCGGGCCGGAGTTCGAACCACAGGTCCGGCGCCAGGGCACTCAGCCATTCGGCCTGCCGGCTCGATGTGCGCGCCTCGTCGACCAGGAGCCAGGCGCCTCCGAGGACGGCACCGATCGATAACGCGCCCAGCATCCAGGGGCCGAAGCGCTTCAGGCGGGATCTGCTGGGCGTGGCGATCAAGTCATCCTCTGGGCCGGCGGACACGGACTTCCGATGCAAGCCATTTTGCAGTGCAGCACGCCGTCCTTTCGACGCTTTAATGCCACGCTGACCGTGCTTCTTTGCCCAACGAAACTTCAGCCGCCGGCGTTGACGCCAGCGCCGGCGTCGTGTCAGGAACCGGGCCTTCCGACGGCGGGCTCAGGGCCCTGGGCGGCCAAGCGCCTGCACGAGCGCCTTCGCGAAGGCCTCGCTGTCCTCGATGTGAGGGATGTGTCCGACCCCCGGGATCACGTCCAACGTGGCACGTGGCATCCAGGATTTGAGCGCGTGGCCCTGCGTCAGCGGGGTGATCGTGTCCTGCGCGCCCCAGACCAGCCGGACCGGTGGCCCGCTGGTCGACCAGGCCGTGAGCCTGGCTGGCTGCAGGCTCGCCGCGGTTTCACAGGCCGCATGCGCGAAGGACAGTGCCCAGTCGCCCAGTCCCGCGCTGAAGCCCACACGCTCGAAGGGCAGCTGGTAGGCGGGGACGAGTTCGTCGGTCACCGCCGCCTTGCGGTGCACGAACTGCTTCAGCAGCGTGCCGGTGAGTCCGGGCCAGGTGGCGGTGGCGGCGACGGCGGCGGTACGAACGGCGCGCCACGCCAACGGCCCGCCGTTGCCGGCATCCGGGTCGCAGTGCGGGGGCTCGCCCGCCGGTCCGAGCCCCAGGGCCGGATCGACGAGCACGAGTTGCCGCACCCGGCCGCCGCCGCGCATGGCCGCCTCGAGCGCAGGCCCGGCGCCGAAGGAATGCCCGACGAGGGTGACCGGCCGGCCGAGCGTGTCCATCAGCTGCAGCAGTCGCTGCGCCTGCGCGACCCGCGAGTAGTCCACGGTGCTGCCCGGCGAGCGGGGCTTCGACAAGCCGAACGGCGGCACGTCCACCGCCACCACGTGCCAGCCCGCTGCGTTGAGCTGTGCGGGCAGCCCGAACCAGGTTCCGCTCCAGGCGCCGGTGCCGTGTGTCAGCAATACGGTGGGCAGGCGGTCGTCGCCCCATTGCTGGACGTAGAGCGCCGCATCCGCAACCTGGACCCACCGGCCGCGGCCGGCGGCCAGGTCTTCGACGGTTCTGGTTTCACGCGTGGCGCGTGCGGCCTGGGTGTAGGCCACCCAGGCCGCAGCACCCAGGCACACGACACCGACGAGCCCCGCCAAGGCCAAGGCGACACGGCGCGCGAGGCCGCTCGATCGACGTGCCATGGTCAGCGCCGGTTGCCGTGGACCACCGCGCTGGCGGACCGCCCGTGCAGGCCGGCGGGCCTGCCGCCGCACGTCGGTGACCGGGTGCCGGCGCAGGCGCCGCGGGTGACTGGTGGAGCAGGTTCTGTGGCGGTGTCGCGCATCCGGCAGATTGTGCAGCGGCGACGGCCCATGCCCCGTCGCACGATTCCTGCACACCTGCCTAGGTTGAGCCCGCCGGGCGCCACGCGCCGTTGCACAGGCACGCCCGATTCATGCACGGGTGCCGACGCAGCGCCACGCCGGCTTGAACGTCGTTACCCGGACTTGCAGACGTGCTCAACGCGTTCGGCGACGGGGCAACATGCTGGCGAGCACGCCGTCCTTCAGGATCACGTGGTGGTACAGCGCAGCCGCGGCGTGCAGGCCGGCGATCCACATGACGGCGTCGCCCAGGAATTTGTGGACATCGCCCCAATCGGCCAACTTCGCGAGGGTCGAATCGGCGATCAAGGGCAGTTGATCCACGCGGGTGCCGCCGAGCAACGTCAGCGGATGGTTCTCGCTGCCGAGGGCCAGCAGCGCGGTGGCGGGCAAGGCCAGCAGCATGGCCCACAGCGCGACGTGAAGCAGCCTGGAAGCAGACCGCATCCAGCCCGCCATCACCATCCGCGGGGCTGCCGGGCGCAGCGCCACCCAGGTCAGCCGCAAGGCGGTCAGCAGGAAGACCACGAGCCCCAGGCTCTCGTGCCAAACGATGTCGCTGTGCGTGGCGGGGTCGACCCCATCGTGCATGAGGCGGCCGAAACCCCCGGGGCCGAGGATGAACGCGATCGTCACGATGATCGCCGTGACCCAATGGAAGACCTGGCTGGCAGCGTCGTAGCGGGCAGTGGAAGTTGTCGTCATGTCGATCGCTCCGATGGATGCCAGTGTCGTCGCGCCGTGTTAACAGGCGATTAAGGGCATGCGCGGTGAGTGTGCCGATCGCCAGGGCCTGCGGCGTCCTCGGCGGGCGACGACCGTGGATGCAACGCGGGCGCGCTGCGGCACGATCGGTGAAACTGTCTCGCGCCAAGGTTGAAAGGACGATCGCATGACCTCACCCCCGCCCCACGCCGCACGCCGGGTGCTCGTCACCGGTGCGACCAGCGGCATCGGCCTGGGCATCGCCACCGCCTTTGCCGGCAGCGGCGCCGAAGTCACGGCGACTGGCGCGACCGACGCCGAGGTGGGTGCCGCATCGGCTCGGCACGCCGGCATCTCATTCAAGCAACTCGATGTGCGCGACACCAGCGCCGTCGAGGGGCTGGTCGGCGCGCTCGGCGATCTGGACGTGGTCGTCAATTGCGCCGGGGTCATCCGGCGTGGCGCGGAGCACGACCCTGCGGCCTTTGCCGACGTGGTCGACATCAACCTGAACGGCACGATGCGGGTCTGCGCGGCCGCGCGGCGCGGGCTCAAGGCGCGCGGCGGCTGCATCGTCAACACGGCGTCGATGCTGAGCTTTTTCGGCGGCGGCCTGGTGCCGGGCTACAGCGCCAGCAAGGGCGGCGTGGCGCAACTGACCAAGAGCCTGGCGATCGCCTACGCTGCCGACGGCATCCGCGTCAATGCCGTGGCGCCGGGCTGGATCGCCACGCCGCTCACGCAGGCGCTGCAGGACGACCCTGCGCGCTCGCAGCCGATCCTGGCGCGCACGCCGATGGGACGCTGGGGCACGCCCGAGGATGTGGCCGGGCCGGTGCTGTTCCTGGCCAGCCCGGCGGCGCGCTTCGTCACCGGCGTGGTGCTGCCGGTCGACGGCGGCTACCTGATCACCTGAACCCGAACCCGAGGAGAAGATTCCGATGATCATCCAGCACCCTGGCATCCAGCGCGAGATCGCCGTCAAGGCGGTTCCGGACGACGAACGTGTGTGGGTGCCGCAGGCGCCCGACGTGTGGTTCCGGCCGCTGCTGCTGAATACGGTCACGGGCAGCTGGTGCAACCTGCTGCGTGTGCGCAAGAGCGGCGTGCTGTCGCGCCATGTCCACCCGTCCTGGGTCACCGGCTACGTGATCAAGGGCGCCTGGCGCTACCTCGAACACGACTGGGTCGCCTCGGAGGGCAGCTTCGTCTACGAGCCGCCGGGCGAGATCCACACGCTGGTCGTCGACGAGGTCGTCGGCCAGCCGGAGATGATCACGCAGTTCAACATCCACGGCGCGATGGTGTACGTGAACGACCAGGGCGAGCAGACCGGCTACGAAGACGTTTTCACCAAGATCGAGATGTGCCGCAAACACTACGTCGAGGTCGGACTGGGTGCGTCCTACGTGGACCAGTTCGTCCGATAGCCTTCGCTTGGCTACCGGGCCGGCCTTGTCCCTAGAATCGCCGCTGCTTGGAGGCCGGGCATGCCGCCCGCCGCCTCAAACGGCAGCACGCTGAAACCAGGAGATGACTTCATGACCCGATTCCGCCGCACCATCGCCACCGTCGTGGCCTTCAGTCTCACCGGCATGGGCTTCGTCCAGGGCGTGCAGGCTGCCGTCGTCGGCACCGAACAGGTGGCGGCGGTGCAGGCCCCGGCCCTGGCGGCCGGCGAAGGCCGCGCACGGCTGCAATCCACGCTCGAGCGTGCCGACGTCGTGGCGGCACTGCGCGAGCGTGGTGTCGACGCCGACGCCGCACGCGAACGCGTGGCCGCACTCACCGATGCCGAGGCCGATCAGCTGGCCGCGCAGATCGACCGCGCCCCGGCTGGCGGCGACGTCATCGGCACGATCGTCTTCATCTTCGTGCTGCTGCTGATCACCGACATCCTGGGCTTCACCAAGGTCTTCCCCTTCACACGCTCGGTGCGTTGATGCGGCACGCGACGGCGCAGGGCGCCGTCGCGCTCTTTCCGTATCCTGCGGCGCAGGGCGCCGTCGCGTCGGATCGACGCGAGGCGCTGCGCCGCTCCGCCGTATGGGCCAAGCCGCTCGCGGTACTCGCGACGTTGCTGCACCTCGGCGGATGTGCGCTGATCCCGCTGCCGCCGCAGACGCAGGCCCTGCTGGCCTCGCCGCCGACCGGCCTGCCCGTGCAGGTCGAGCGAACCGGTACGCCGTTTTTCCCGCAGACGCCGTACCACTGTGGCCCGGCCGCGCTGGCGACCGTGCTTGCCGACGCCGGCCTGCCTGCCACACCGCAGGACCTCGCGCAGGCGGTCTTTCTGCCCGCGCGCGAAGGCTCGTTGCAGGTGGAGATGCTGGCGGGCGCGCGACGCCAGGGTGCACTCGCCTACCAGTTGCCGGGCACGCTCGCCGCGTTGCTGCGCGAAGTCGCGGGCGGCCTTCCCGTCGTGGTGTTGCAGAACCTCGGGCTGGATTTCATCCCGCGCTGGCACTATGCCGTGTTGGTGGGTTACGACCTGACGCGGCGCGAGGTGGTGCTGCGCAGCGGCGTCACGCTTCGCGAGGTGATGAGCCTCGCGACTTTCGAGCGCACCTGGGCGCGTGGCAACCGCTGGGCGATCGCCGTGCTGCCGCCCGGCCGCCTGCCGCTCGGTGTGGACGAAGCCGGCGCGACACAGGCCGCACTGGCTTTCGAACGGGTGGCGCGGCCCGCACAGGCGGCCTTGGCCTGGCAGGCCGTATCCACCCGCTGGCCCGACAGCGTGGTCGCCGGCATGGGGGTGGGCAACACGTGGCTGGCTGCGGGTGAACTGCGCGCCGCCGCAGCGGCCTTCGAGCAGGTGGCGCAAAGGCACGACAGCGCTGTCGCCTGGAACAACCTGGCGCAGGTGCATCTGCGGCGCGGCGATACCGACGCCGCGCTGGCCGCGGCCCAACGTGCCGTCGATCGCGCGCGTGACGCGGAGCCCGCGTGGCGCGCCGCCGCCGAGGACACCCTGCGTGAAGTGCAGGCGGCCCGGGAATCGCGCAAGCCGCGGCCCCGTTCCGCCGCCGCGCCATGACGCCGCCCTTGCGCAAATGACCCCGCGTACTCTCAGCCCGCAGGCCTTCGGCATGCTGCTGCTGCTGGCCTGCATGTTCGGCGCCAACCACGTGGCGGCGCGCGTCGCGCTCGACCATGGCGTGGACGTCGCCACGGCCGTCGCGGTGCGCAGCCTCGGCACCGCGGCCGTGGTCGGCGCGCTGGTGCTGTGGCACCGCGTGCCCTGGGTGCTGACACCGCGCCAGTGGCGTGCGCTGCCCGCCATCGCGCTGCTCGTCGCGGTGCAGAGCGGCTGCCTGTATTCGGCGGTCGCGCGCATCCCGGTCGGCCTGGCGCTTCTGGCGTTCAACACGTACCCGTTGTGGACCGCCTTCGCCGCCTGGGCGATCTACCGCCACCGGCCAGAGCGCGCGGTGCTGGTCGCGATGCCGGTGATCCTGCTCGGGCTGGCGCTCGCGCTCGATGTCTCGGGCATGGCCTCGGGCCTGAGCGCGCAGGCCCAGTGGAGCCGCATCGGCGCGGGCGTGGCCTTTGCCCTGACGGCCGCGGCCACCTTCGGTCTCGTGCTCGCTTTGACGCAACACGAGATTGCCGGTGTGGACAGCCGCCTGCGCACCGCCTTCACGATGGGGCTGGTGGGTGCGGTGGCGCTGGCCATCACGCAGCTGCTCGGCGGTCTGCACTGGCCCAATGCCATGGCAGGTTGGTGGGGCCTCGTCGCGCTGACGGTGCTGTATGGCACCGCCTTCACGATCATGTTCAGCCTGCTGCCGCGCCTGGGCGTGGTGGGCAGCTCTCCGATCCTCAACGTCGAGCCGGTGGCCGCGCTCGCGATGGCCTGGCTCGTACTCGGGCAGGCCGTGGCGCCGGTGCAGATCGTCGGCGCCTTGATCGTGGTGGGTACGGTGATGACGCTCGGCCTGCGTCGGCGCTGAGCAACGCCGGGCGGCGTCGAGGGTTCGCGCGTGCGGCGGGGCGCCTCGGGCTGCACCAAGGGTTAACAGCCGACGCCGCGCTGCAACCTGTTACCTAGAATGTTTTGACGATGGCACACGCATGGCGCGGGCTCGTTGTCCGCGCGCATGCACGCCGACCGCGGGTCGCCGGGGCGAACCTCCCGCGGTGGCAGACCAAGGTGTGGAATGCACTGTCTTTCATGTGGGCACGACAACCGCGACGACGCCCAGTTCTGCGGCGGCTGCGGGGACCATCTGGTCTCCCTCTGCAGCGCCTGCGGGCACCGCAACGGCCCGCGCAACCGCTTCTGTGACGCCTGCGGCAAGGCGCTCACGTCGCCGGACCGGGCATCGCCGCGCGCCTACACACCGGCCCACCTGGCACAGAAAATCCTCACGTCGCGCTCCGCGCTCGAAGGCGAGCGCAAGCAGGTCACCGTGCTGTTCTGCGACCTGGCCAACTCCACCGAGCTTGCACGGCGCATCGGTCCGGAGGCGATGCACGATCTGCTGAACGCCTTCTTCGAACTCGCGCTGGCCGAGGTGCACCAGCTCGAGGGCACCATCAACCAGTTCCTCGGCGACGGCTTCATGGCGCTGTTCGGCGCGCCGGTGGCGCACGAGGATCACGTGCGGCGTGCGCTGCTGAGTGCGCTGGGCATCCGCCAGCGGCTGCGAGACGCTTCCGGCAACGCGCATTCGGCGCTGTCGCAGGTGCACCTGCGCATGGGGCTGAACACCGGCCCGGTGGTGGTCGGGCGCATTGGCGACAACCTGCGCATGGACTACACCGCCGTCGGCGACACCACCAACATCGCGGCGCGTCTGCAGGCGTTGGCGCAGCCAGGCGCGATCTGCGTGAGCGAAGGTGTGCAGGACGTCGGCCTGGCGCACTTCGAGTTCCAGGCGATTGGCCGTCATGCGCTGAAGGGCATCGAGGGGCCGGTCTCGGTATTCGAGGTCTTGAGGGCACGCCCGCGCGACGATACCGATGCGCCGTCACGCGGCCTTGGCGTGGCGTCGGCGCTGGTCGGCCGCGACCACGAGCTCGAAGCCATCGGCCAGTGCATGGCCGCGCTCGCAGGCGCCGATGGCGACGTGGTGGACACGGGCACCGGGCCTGTGCACGGCTCTGTGCACGGTCAGGGGTGCTTGCTGCTGCTCACTGGCGAACCCGGCGCCGGCAAGTCGCGCCTCGTCGCGGAGGCCCGCCGCGCCTTTGCCGACGGCCGCGTGCAATGGCTCGAGGGGCGATCGCTCTCGTTCGGCCGGCACCTGAGTTACTGGCCGTTCCGCGAGATCCTCAAGACCTGCTTCGGCATCGCCGACGACGCCCCCGAGACGACCGCGTGGCACCAGCTGGACGCCGGCCTGACTCACCTGTTCGCCGAGCGTGCGCCGGAGATGCTGCCTTATCTGGGCACCGTGCTGGCGCTGACCGTCCCCGCCGAGATGGAAGACCGCGTCAAGTACCTCGACGGTCAGGGCCTGCGGCGCCAGGTCTTCCTGTGCATGCGCCAGCTCATCGAGGGTCTGGCCCGACGCAAGCCCCTGGTGCTGCTGCTCGAGGACTGGCATTGGGCCGACCAGTCCTCGGTCGACCTCGCCGAGCACCTGCTGCCGCTGGCACAGCACCTGCCGCTGCTGGTCTTCTTTGCGAGCCGGCACGAGCCCCCCGAGCCGGCACAGCGCATCCGGCAATTCGCCGCCGAGCACGCCGACACCTCCTTGCAGGTGCTCGACCTCGTGCCGCTCACGGCCGAACAGAGCGCGGCCATGGTGGGCAACCTGGTCGGCGCGGGCGAGTTGCCAGCTGCACTGCGCGATCAAATCCTTCGCCGCACCGAGGGCAACCCGTTTTTCATCGAAGAGGTGATCCGCTCGCTCGTCAGCGAAGGGGTGCTGACACGCGGCACCCGCGACGCCACCTGGCGTGTGGCGCGGCGCGCCGAGCAGGTGCAGTTGCCCGACACGGTGCAGGGCCTCATCCTGGCGCGCATCGATCGGCTCGACGAGGATTCGAAGCAGGCCCTCAAGCTGGCGTCGGTGATCGGCCGCAGCTTCTTCGACCGGGTACTCGACGCCATTGCCGAGCGGCGCGAGTCGCTGCCGGCACGGCTGGCCGACCTGGAGCATGCCGAGCTGATCCGCGACAAGCATCATGTGCCCGAGCCGGAGCACATCTTCAAGCATGCCCTGGTGCAGGAGGCCACGTACGGCAGCATCCTGGCCGAGCAGCGGCGCGCGATCCACCAGCGCGTGGCGCAAGTGATCGAGGCGCTGTTCGCCGACCGGCTCGAGGAATTCACGAGCCTGCTGGCGCACCACTACACCTGCGCCGAGGACTGGGACAAGGCGCAGACGTTCCTGTTCCGCGCCGGCGACCAGGCCGGCCGCATCGCCGCCGATACCGAGGCGCTGGAGCATTTCCGCCGCGCCGAGGAGGCCTACGTCAAGGCACACGGCGAGCGTCTCACGCCGTTGCAGCGCGCCGCGCTCGCGCGCAAGGTGGGCGCGGCGCTGTACGGCACCGGGCGCTACGAGCAGGCGCACGAGCAGATGCGCGAAGCGCTCGCGCAACTGGGCGTCGTGTATCCGACCACGCGCGGCGGCGTGCGATGGGCCATCGTCAAGACACTCGGCGCGCACTTCTGGCGCCGCCTGCGCCGCACCGTCGGGTGGCCGGTGCGGCGCGACGTCGATACGGCTGTGGCCACCGAGATCTCCACGGTCGCCCACTTCATGGCCTGGATGGACTATTTCCTGGACAAGGAGCGCATGCTGCTCGACAGCCTGATCGAACTGCAGGTCGGCGAGCGCAGTGTCTATGCCCTGGCCGAGGCACGCGGGCTGAGCAGCCTGGCCTTCGGCTACATGACGTTTTCCGCGCGCCGCCTCTCGCGCAAGGTGCACCAGGAGGCGATCGCGGTGGCGCAGCGCTCGGCCAATCCATCGGCGATCGCCTTTGCCTGGTTCGCGCTCGCCTTTCTCGACTTCTACGACGGCCATTGGGACGAGTTCGAAACCCGCATGGGCAAGGCAGCCAGCGGCTACCGAGAAACCGGCGACGCCCACCGCTGGGGCAGCGCCATCCTGATGCAGAGCTTCGTCGTGGCGTCACGCGGCGATCTCGACCGCACGCGCGAGATGATGACCGGCATCGTGCGCGCCGGGCGAGACGCGGCCGACCCGCAGGTGGCGAGCTGGGGCCTGCAGAACCTTGCCTACGCGAATATCGCGCAGGGACCGCTGGACGAGGCCGTGGTCTCGCTGCGCGAAGGGCAGCAGCTGGCCGAGGCCATCCCGGCATGGGACAACCTGCTGTACCAGCTCGCCCTGTGCGCCAAGGCGCTGGTGCTGCGTGGGCAGGTCGAAGCCGCCGCCGCCGAGATGGACAAGGCACACCGCATCATCAAGGCGGAAAAGCTGCGCCTGCCCTACGACCAGATCGAGGTGCTGACGGCCGTGGCGACCGTGCGTCTTGCCGAGGTGGAGCGCCTGGCGGACGACGCGCGCGTGGCGGCGCTCGAACGCGCACGGCACGCCGGCCGCGAGGCCGTGCGTTGTGCGCGCCAGATGCCGCTGTGGCTGCCGCAGGCGCTGCGCCTGGACGGCACCGGCGAGTGGCTCGCCGGACGCACGTCGGCTGCGCGCGCGCGGTGGGACGAGAGCCTCGCGGTGGCCGAGAGCTCGGCCTTCCCGGTCGAACGCGCGCGCACGCTGCTGGAG
>JAHECD010000072.1 GCA_024641945.1 Rubrivivax sp.
CTGCGTGCGGCCTGCGACCGAAGAAGAGGAGACGCAATACCTGCGCGGCGAGGAACCGAGGAACCTGTATTGCCCGACGGGGCGGCCGGGGATTCCGCGCTGACCGGCGCCGGGCGGCGTGTGGAGGCGACGCGCGAGGGGCCGGCTGGCTCAGTCCACCTGCATGCGCACGGGGATGCGCCGGTTGCCCATCGGGTGCACGTCGAGCGCGGCGCCGAAACGCCCCGCGACGGCCGTGCCGCAGTGCGGGCAGGCCCCCTGCGCATCGAGTGCATACGCAGTGACGTCGTGCCAGTCGCGCCGGATCAGCGGCGCCTGGCAGCCGGGGCAGAAGGTCGTGCCGCCGGTCGTGTCGTGCACGTTGCCGGTGTAGACGTGGCGCAGGCCCTGCGCGAGGCCGATCTCGCGTGCGCGCCGCAGCGTGGCGGGCGGCGTCGGTGCGACGTCGGTCATCCTGTAGTCGGGGTGGAAGGCGGTGAAGTGCAGGGGCACGTCGGGCCCGAGCTGCCCGTGCACCCACCGTGTCAGCGCCTCGAGCTCGGGCGTGCTGTCGTTGGCGCCCGGGATCAGCAGGGTGGTGATCTCGAGCCAGCAATCCGTCTCGTGATGGATGTACGCCAGCGTCTCCAGCACCGGTGCCAGGTGGGCGCCGGTCTGATTGAAATAGAAGCCTTCGGTGAAGGCCTTCAGGTCGACGTTGGCGGCATCCATCTTCGCGTAGAACTCGCGCCGCGGATCGGCATGCATGTAGCCCGCGGTGACGGCCACGGTCTGCACGCCGGCCGCGTGGCAGGCGTCGGCCACGTCCATCGCGTACTCGGCAAAGATGACCGGGTCGTTGTAGGTGAACGCGACGCTCTTGCAGCCCGTCTCGGCCGCGACCCGTGCGATGCGCGACGGCGAGGCCTGGTCCATCAGCCGGTCCATCTCGCGGCTCTTGGAAATATCCCAGTTCTGGCAGAACTTGCATGCCAGGTTGCAGCCCGCGGTGCCGAAGCTGAAGACGCGGCTGCCGGGATGGAAGTGGTTCAGCGGCTTCTTCTCGATCGGATCGATGCAGAAGCCCGAACTGCGGCCGTAGGTCGTGAGCACCATCGCGCCGTTCGTGCGGGCGCGTACGAAACAAAGCCCACGCTGGCCTTCGTGCAATCGGCAGTCGCGCGGGCACAGGTCGCACTGGATGCGGCCGTCGTCGAGCGCGTGCCACCAGCGCGCCGGGGTCGCGCCTTCGAAGGCATCCTTGCGCCCGGTGTTCATCGCGCTTCACCGGCCCGGTGTTGGCGGGCCTGCTCGAAGCTGCGCACGCAATACCGCGACAGCGTCAGGTCGGCCGCCCAGAAGTCCGCCGCGAGGCCGGCCTTGCGCTTGAGCGCGGCCATGAATGCGGCCGGCTCCGGCAGTTGTGCCCAGACCTGCGGCAGGAACGTCGACCGATGGCCGCGCCACTCGAGGATCAGCCCGTCCACGCCGGGTTCGAGCAGCGCCAGCGTCTCGGATTCGGAGCGCGCGGCCGGCAACGGCTGCGGCGTACCGAGCACCGAAACCTCGACGTGCAGCCCCGCCCATTCGTGCGCGGCGAGCGGCGGGAACCGCGGGTCCGCGAAAGCCGCCGCGGCGGCGTTGTGGCGCACGTCCGCATCGAGCGAGCGCACGGGCGCGAGCGCACCGATGCATCCGCGCAGATCGCCGCGTGCGTCGTGCAGCGACACGAACGTCGCGCCTGGCTGGTGCAGCGCCGGGTGCGGCGTCTCGGCTTCGCCGGGCAGGCCCAGTCGGACGCGGATCGCATTGCGGGCGCGGCCGAGCAGGGCGCTGCCCAGGGTGAGGTCGTCGTCCGCGCCGGTTTCCCCCTCTTCGTCACCAACGGCCGTCCTGTGCGGCGAGGTCAGCGCGAGTGCGGCGTAACCGACGACGCGGTCGCGGTCGCCGGCGGTGTCGCCCGAATTGCGCAGATCCAGCAACTCGGCGTGCAGGCCGTGGTTGCGCGCCGCCAGCAGGGCGCCGTTGAGTGCGCGGGCGCCGCAGGCCTCGTAGGGGTCGAGATCGGTATCGAGCGCGGCGATGCGCTGCACCGTCAGGCGGTCCACCGCGCGGGCCTGGTGGTAGGTGAGGTAGTGCGACAGGTCGCTGCTCACCACGATGAGTGTCTCGTCGCCGCCCCACAGGCGCTCGACGACCTCGCCGACCTGCTGCGCGCTCGCGTCGCCCACGGCCAGCGGCACGAGCTTGAAGGACGTGCCGAGCACGGCCTGCAGGAAGGGCAGTTGGACTTCGAGCGAATGCTCCGGCGCATGCGGGCGGTCGTCGTGCACCACCTGGGGCAGGCCGCGCAGCGAGTCGATCGCCGAGTGGTCGAGTTCGACGCGGCCGAAGGGTGTCTCGAACGCACCCACCGTCGGCACGGCCAGGCCCCTTACCGCCACGCGATGCACCGGGCCCAGCAAGACGACGCGCCGGATAGGCGCAGCCATCGAAGCGACACGTGCGTAGGCATGCGCCGCCACAGGCCCCGAATAGATGTACCCGGCGTGTGGCACGACGAGCATCTTGGGGACCGCGACGGGCCGGCCCACGGGCCCGGCTCCCCTGGCCGCCGATGCGAGGCATTCATCGACCATCGTGCGCAACGCAAGGGCGTCGCCGGGGTAGAAGGTGCCAGCTACGGCAGCCTTGCGCACGGCGGTGGATCGCGAGGTGACCATGTGTCTATATGCAAGCGCAACGCGCAAACGTCAAGGGGCAGTTCGCGGAGGATTTCCGCACGCCGTGCGGCGCGCGGGTGCCCGGCGCCGCGTGCGGCCCGCACTGCACGGTAGGATCCCGCCGCCGGTGCCCTGGGCGCCGCCGCATCGGGCCGCGCGGGTGTTTGCCCGACCTGCCAGCGTGCATCACCCCAACCACCAGGACCGCTCCGCGATGACGCAAGCCGCCAATATCGTCAACGACGTCACGGGCCTCAACCCGGTGCCGGTGTGGGCCGTCGTCACGCCGCGCAGCACCGAGGAGGTGGTCGACGCCCTGCGCCGGTCCGACGGCCCGGTGTCGGTGGGTGGCGGGCGCTTCAGCATGGGCGGGCAGGTGGCGAGCCCGATGAGCCTGCACCTGGACATGCGGCAGATGAACCAGGTGCTGGCCTTCGTGCCGGCGAGCCGCACGATCCGCGTGCAGGCCGGCATCCGCTGGCAGGACATCCAGCGCTTCATCGACCCGCACGACCTGTCGGTGAAGATCATGCAGACCTACGCCAACTTCACCGTCGGTGGCGCGCTCAGTGTCAACTGCCATGGGCGCTACATGGGCCTCGGGCCGGTGGTGCTTTCGGTGCGCGCGATCCGCCTGGTGCTGGCCGACGGCACCGTGGTCGACGCGTCGCGCGAGCAGAACAGCGAACTCTTCTTCGGCGCGATCGGTGGCTACGGCAGCCTGGGCGTGATCGTCGAGGCCGAGCTCGAACTGGCTGCCAACACGCGCGTGCAGCGGCTGAACCGCAAGATGGGAGCGGCGGAATACCTGACGCACTTCAAGTCGAAGATCCGCGGCGACAAACGCGCGGTCTTCCACAACGCCGACCTGTATCCGCCGAATTTCGAGCGTGTGCGCTCGGTCACCTGGGTCGAGACCGACGCGCCGGCCACCGAGCCGCGCCGGCTGCACGAGCCGGGTGCGAGCTATCCGCTGCACCGCTACTTCGTATGGGCCATCACCGAGACACCGCTCGGCAAATGGCGGCGCGAGTACCTGATCGACCCGCTCGTCTTCCGCCGCAAGATCGTGCATTGGCGCAATTTCGAGGCGAGCTACGACGTGGCCGAACTCGAGCCGGCCTCGCGCGAGCACTCGACCTACGTGCTGCAGGAATATTTCTGCCCGGTCGAGCGCTTCGAGGAATTCACGGCGCGCATGGCCGAGATCCTGCAGCGCCACCGCGTGAATGCCGTCAACGTCTCGGTGCGGCACGCCAATGCCGACCCCGGCACGCTGCTCGCGTGGGCGCGCGGCGAGACGTTCGCCTTCGTCCTGTACTACAAGCAGCGCACACGCGACAACGCGCGCCACCGTGTGGCGGTGTGGACACGGGAGCTGATCGACGCGGCCATCGGCGTGGGCGGCGCGTATTACCTGCCGTACCAGCCGCATGCGACGCCCGAGCAGTTCCACGCCGCGTACCCGCGCGCGCACGAGCTGTTTGCGCTGAAGCGCCGGCTGGACCCGGCCTTCAGGCTGCGCAACGTGCTGTGGGACCGCTACTACGCGCCGACGCTGGCCGCGGCGCCTGCATCGGCCGCGGCATTGCCAGCGCCCTCGAGCGACTTCCACGCGGTGTTCCAGGACGTCGAGCTGAGCGACGCGTTCTACCGCTTCCTGCAGAACATCTTCCGCCTCTACCCCGAGGACCGCTTCCACACGCTGATCCGCGACGCCTGCGAGCGCTTCACGAGCGAGGAAGACCTCTATCGTCACCTGCAGCGCGAGCTGCCGCGCATCAAGCCAGCGCTGGCCGACCTGCGGCTGGCACTGCCGTCGCTCGCGCGCCAGAAGCAGGAGATGCTGCGCCAGACGCTGCAACTGCTGGGCGAGCGCCGCGCGATCGACGGTTATGTGGAGATCGGCACCACCGGCCGCTATGCGAGCGTGCTGCGCAAGGCACTGAAGATGAGCGGGCGGCTGGTGCTGGCACACGGCCAGGCGCCGGGCATGTCGCCGGTGGATATCGTCGAACGCGGGCAGATCGGCCGGCTCGGCGAATATGTCGACATCGGCGACCACCGGCCGCTGCCGTCGTCGCTGGCCGACGCGAGCGTCGACCTCGTGAGCTGCTACATCGGCCTGCACCACTGCCCGCCGCAGGACCTGCCGGCGTTCTGTGCGTCGATCGCCCGCGTGCTGCGGCCGGGCGGGTTGTTCGTGCTGCGCGACCACGACGTGACCGACGAGCGCATGCGCGCACTCGTGGCGCTGGCGCACACGGTCTTCAATGCCGGACTCGGCGAGCCGTGGGAGGCGAATGCGGCCGAACGCCGGCACTTCGCCCCGATCGGCCACTGGGTCGACACGCTGCGCACGGCCGGCCTGCACGACGGCGGTGCGCGTCTCGCCCAGCCGAACGACCCGACGCACAACCTGCTGATGGTCTTCAGCAAAGGCACGGCGTGAGGCGGCACCGGCCAGGCACGATGAGGCATCTGCCGACGGTGATCAAGGTGCTCGCGCTGACGCTGCTGGTGGCCGTCGGCGGGTCGGGGCGGACTTCGGAAGCCGCCGCGTCCGCGCCCGCCCCGGCATCCGCATCGGTGTCTTCGGCCGTGCCGGCGGCCGTACCCGCGTTGGCGACAACGGCCGTGATCACACCCGAGCCCCACCGGCGCGGCGAGGAGCAGACCTTCCTCACCTACCCTGAATGGTTTCTGGTGCACGGGCCGGCGGAACTGGCCGACTATCTGAATGCCCAACGCCCGCCGAGCGGGTTCCCGTGGTGGGGCCAGGTGGAGCAGTTCTGGCAGGGCTACGCCGCCGTCACGCGCGAGACCGCAGCCTACCCGTTCAATGCCGGCTACCACGCGATGGTGTTCGTCATCGGCAGCAGCACGACGGTGGAGTACGGCCTGCGCCAGGCCTACGAGTCGACGGTCGGGTTTCTGTCGGAGGCCTCGGCCGGCGGCGCGGTGACCGAGGAGGACGCCCTCGCGGCACGCGTCGCGCAGCGCTACGTGGATTTCATCCGCGTCGACCCGTGGTACTTGTTCGACTTCGTCGCGCCGATGCGCGAGTTGTGGACGCAGGTGCCGGCGTCCGGCCCGCACCTGCTGCGCAAGTGGGAGCGCCGCTTCCTGCTCACCACGGAGTACGGCCTGAAGGCCGCCTACGCCTGGCTGATCGGGCTGGCCACCAGCGCCGTCTACGACCCGGCGAAGCCGACCACCGCGGTGGTGCTCAGTGCTGCGCCGGGCCCGCTGCCCGCCGGGCTGGCGCCGGTACTCCCGCTCGATGCGGCGGTGAAGCCTGCCGCGCCGGCGGTGCTGGTGGCGCTGCCGCGTTATCGTGCGTTCATGTTCCATGCGCAGGCACTCGCCGACCAGGGCCTCGACTTCTTCGAGATCGCGGGCAACCGCGGGCCGATCCTCGTGAGCGTGCTGCAGCCGACGGGCAGTGCCCTGCCGGGCGGCGCGGCGCGCAAGGTGCTGGTGCAGCCGATCATCACGCGGCCGGGCCAGGAGCGGCTGCTCGTGGCACTGCCGGTGACCGGGCTCGCGGCGCAACTGCGCCAGTGGAAGGCCGACAAGGTGCAGGTGGAGCATATCTACGATTACTGATTCGGTATCGCCCGAATACCGCCGCGCCCCGGCGCTCGAATCCCCGTTTCACGCTTCCCGCCCCATGGCCGACACCCTCAACCCCGCCCAGATGGAGGCCGTGCATCACTTGCGCGGGCCCTGCCTCGTGCTGGCGGGCGCGGGTTCGGGCAAGACGCGCGTGATCGTGCACAAGATCGCCAAGCTGCTGCAGACCGGACTCGAGCCGAAGCAGGTGGCGGCGATCACGTTTACCAACAAGGCGGCGCAGGAGATGCGCGAGCGTGCCAAGGCCGTCTGCGGCCCGCGCGCGTCCAGGGACCTCGCGGTGAGCACGTTCCACTCGCTCGGCGTGCGCATGTTGCGCACCGACGGCACGCGCCTGGGCCTGAAGCCCAATTTTTCGATCCTCGACAGCGACGACGTGCTCGGCGTGCTGCGCGATGCCGGCAGCACCAGCGACCCCAAGCTCGCGCGCAGCTGGCAGTGGACGATCTCGCTGTGGAAGAACATGGGCCTGAATTCGGCCCAGGCGGGCGCCGTGGCCAAGGACGACCACGAACTGCTCGCGGCGCGTGTCATGCAGCGCTATGAAGAGCGGCTCCATGCTTACCAAGCGGTCGATTTCGACGACCTGATCGGGCTGCCGCTGAAGCTGCTGCGCACCGACACCGAGGCGCGTGCCAAGTGGCAGGGCACGTTCCGCCACGTGCTCGTCGACGAATACCAGGATACGAACGCGGTCCAGTACGAACTGCTCAAGGCGATGGTTGGCCCGGACGGCGTGTTCACGGCGGTGGGCGACGACGACCAGAGCATCTACGGCTGGCGCGGCGCGACGATCGAGAACCTCAAGCGCCTGCCGCAGGACTACCCGCGGCTCAAGGTGATCCCGCTGGAACAGAACTACCGATCCACCGGCAACATCCTGCGCGCGGCGAACCATGTGATCGCCAGGAACCCGAAGATCTTCGAGAAGAAGTTGTGGAGCGACTTCGGCGACGGCGAGCCGGTGCAGGTGATCGAGTGCGACGGCGAGGAGCACGAGGCCGAGCGCGCGGTGGCGCGCATCAAGGCGCTGCAGGGGGGCTTGATGGCTGGCGCGGGCGGCCAGGTGAAGAACGGCGACTTCGCGATCCTGTACCGCGCCAACCACCAGGCCCGGGTGTTCGAGCAGAAGCTGCGTGCGGCGCAGATCCCGTACAAGGTTTCGGGCGGGCAGAGCTTCTTCGACCGCGCGGAGATCAAGGACTTGTGTGCATGGCTGCGCCTGCTCGTGAACCAGGACGACGATCCGGCCTTCCTGCGCGCCGTGACCACGCCCAAGCGCGGCATCGGGCACCAGACGCTGGCGTCGCTCGGCGAGTTCGCTGCGAAGTGGAAGGTGAGCCTGTTCGAGGCGCTGTTCTCGCCCAGCCTGGGCACGGCGCTGAAGGGCAAGGCGGTCGAAGGATTGCAGGACTTCGGCCGCGAGGTCAACGACCTCGAGCACCGAGCCCGCCAGACGACGGGCGGCGCGGACGCCCGGTCGTTGCTGCTCGGCTGGCTCAAGGCCATCGGCTACGAGCAGCACCTTTTCGACGGCGAGGACAGCGAGAAGCTCGCCGCTGCGCGCTGGAGCAACGTGCTCGATTTCGTCGACTGGATCGCGCGGCGCTGCGGCGGCGAGGCCGACGGTGGGTCGTCGGGGTCGGGCGGCACGTTCGAGAACGAGACGCAGAGCGTGCTGCAGGTCGCGCAGACGATCAGCGTCATCATCAGCCTGGCCGAGCGTGGCGACGAGCAGGACGTCGTCACGCTGTCGACGCTGCACGCCGCCAAGGGCCTGGAGTGGCCGCACGTAGTTCTGGCCGGTGTCAACGAGGGGCTGCTGCCGTTCCGCAGCGGCGACGACGACATGACACCCGAGCGCCTGGAGGAAGAACGCCGCCTGATGTACGTGGGCATCACACGCGCGCGCACCACGCTGGCGGTGAGCACATTGCGCCGGCGCAAGCGCGGGCGCGAGACCGTGGCCGGCGTGCCGAGCCGCTTCATCGCGGAGATGAAGCTCGACGAAGGTGTCGTCAAGGAAGACCCGCGCGAGCGGCTGCGCAAGCTGCGCGCGCAGCTTGCAGCGGCCGCGTCGACGCCGGTGCCAGACGCCTGATGCCGACCGGCCGCGGCGGCCGTGGGCGCAACCTTTGCCGCGCCCCGGGCAGGCCGTCCGTCAGCGGCGGGATATTCGCGCTCGGTGCCTGCCGCGTCAGCGTCGCTACAGCATCGGCTGGCAAAGTATCGGACCCGGACCCGGGCCCCGCGGCCGGGGCGCGGCCCGCATCTGGCACATTCCCCCTCCAGAGAGCCGAGAATCCACCAGAACACCCGGAGATTCGTGAATGACCACCAAGCAGCCGACCATCATCTACACCCTCACCGACGAGGCGCCCCTGCTGGCGACCAGCGCCTTCCTGCCGATCATCCGCACCTTCGCGGCGCCGGCCGGCATCCGGGTCGACGAGAGCGACATTTCGGTGGCCGCGCGGGTGCTGGCCGAGTTTCCGGAATACCTGACCGACGAACAGCGGGTACCGAACAACCTGGCCGAGTTGGGCAAGCTGACGTTGCTGCCCGATACGAACATCATCAAGTTGCCCAACATCAGCGCCTCGGTGGCGCAGCTGCAGGCCTGCATCCGCGAACTGCAGTCCAAGGGCTACAAGATCCCGGACTATCCCGAGGATCCCTCGACCGACGAGGAAAAGTCCATCCGCGCACGTTATTCGCGGTGTACCGGCAGCGCCGTGAACCCGGTCCTGCGCGAAGGCAACTCCGACCGCCGCGCACCGCGCGCCGTGAAGGAATATGCGCGCAAGAACCCGCATTCGATGGCCGAATGGGCGCAGGCCTCGCGCACGCACGTCTCGCACATGCACCACGGCGATTTCTATCACGGCGAAAAGTCGATGACGCTGGACAAGGCACGCGACGTGAAGATGGAACTGCTGACGAAGAGCGGCAAGACCATCGTGCTCAAGCCCAAGGTCTCGCTCAAGGACGGCGAGATCATCGATTCGATGTTCATGAGCAAGAAGGCCCTGTGCGACTTCTACGAGCGTGAGATCGAGGACGCCCGCCAGTACGGCGTGATGTTCTCGCTGCACGTCAAGGCGACGATGATGAAGGTCTCGCACCCGATCGTCTTCGGGCATTGCGTCAAGATCTTCTACAAGGAGGCCTTCGCCAAGCACGGCAAGCTGTTCGACGAGCTGGGTGTCAACGTCAACAACGGCATGGTCAACCTGTACGACAAGCTCGCCACGCTGCCCAGCTCGCAGCGCGACGAGGTCATGCGCGACCTGCACGCCTGCCACGAGAACCGGCCCGAGCTCGCCATGGTCGACTCGGCCAAGGGCATCACCAACTTCCATTCGCCCAACGACGTGATCGTCGACGCCTCGATGCCGGCGATGATCCGTGCGGGCGGCAAGATGTGGGGCGCCGACGGCCGCCTGAAGGAGGTCAAGGCCGTGATGCCGGAGTCGACCTTTGCCCGCATCTACCAGGAGATGATCAACTTCTGCAAGTGGCATGGCAATTTCGACCCGAAGACCATGGGCACGGTGCCCAACGTGGGCCTGATGGCACAGCAGGCCGAGGAATACGGCTCGCACGACAAGACGTTCGAGGTGCCCGAGGACGGGGTGGCCAACATCACCGATCTCGCCACCGGCGAGGTGCTGCTGACGCAGAACGTCGAGGCCGGCGACATCTGGCGCATGTGCCAGGTCAAGGACGCGCCGGTGCGCGACTGGGTCAAGCTGGCGGTCACCCGGGCGCGCAACTCGGGCATGCCGGCCGTGTTCTGGCTCGACCCGTACCGGCCGCACGAGGCCGAGCTGATCAAGAAGGTCAAGACCTACCTGAAGGACCACGATACGGACGGTCTGGACATCCAGATCATGTCGCAGGTGCGTGCCATGCGCTATACGCTGGAGCGGGTCGTGCGCGGCCAGGACACGATCTCGGTGACGGGCAACATCCTGCGCGACTACCTGACCGACCTGTTCCCGATCATGGAGCTCGGCACGTCGGCCAAGATGCTGTCGATCGTGCCGCTGATGGCCGGCGGCGGCATGTACGAAACCGGCGCCGGCGGCTCGGCGCCCAAGCACGTCAAGCAACTGGTCGAGGAGAACCACCTGCGCTGGGACTCGCTCGGCGAATTCATGGCGCTGGCCGTCTCGCTGGAGGACCTGGGGATCAAGACCGGCAACGCGCGCGCCAAGCTGCTTGCCAAGACACTCGACGCCGCCACTGGCCGCCTGCTCGACAACAACAAGAACCCCTCGCCCAAGACCGGACAGCTCGACAACCGGGGCAGCCAGTTCTATCTGGCGATGTACTGGGCCCAGGAACTGGCCGCCCAGACCGACGACAAGGCGTTCGCCGCGCACTTTGCCTCGCTGGCCAAGGCACTTTCCGACAACGAACAGAAGATCGTGGACGAGCTTGCCGCGGTCCAGGGGCAGCCGGCCGACATCGGCGGTTATTACCTGACCGACCGGGCGAAGACGGCTGCCGTGATGCGCCCGAGCGTGACGCTCAACGCCGCACTGGCGGCCGCGCAAGGCTGAGGTTCCGCGCGCGGCGGGCAGCCGCGACACGCCGCCAGGTCACCACTGCGTCGGCACGTTGGTGCTGCGGCCGGTCCAGTGCCGGATCGTCGTGGCCAGCTGCGACCGCGTGACGGGCTTGGACAGGAAATCGTCCATGCCCGCGGCGATGCAGCGGTCGCGGTCCGACGTCAACGTATCGGCGGTCAGCGCAATGATGGCGACCCGCCTGCCGTGTTCCGGTTCGTCCATGCGAATCCGTTGCGCGGCTTCGTAGCCGTCCATCTCCGGCATATGGCAGTCCATGAAGACGAGGTCGTATGGCGCCCTGCGGGCCGCCTCGTGCCCGGCCATCCCGTTCTCGGCGACGTCGACGCTGCATCCCAGCACCCGGAGCATCTCCTCGATGACCATCCGGTTGACCGGATCGTCCTCGACGACCAGCACCCGCACCGGCCCGTCATCGCCGCCGGTTTCGTACTCCGGCGGGGCTTCTTGCGGCGGACTGATTACAGCCTCGAGCGGCAGATCGACCCAGAAGTGCGAGCCACGTCCAGTCTGGCTCTCGACGCCCACCGTACCCCCCATCAGGTGCGCCAGTTCCTTGACGATGGCCAGGCCGAGCCCGGTGCCACCGTGCCGCCGGGTGCTCGAGCTGTCGACCTGCGTGAACGTGCGCCAGATCGACTGCATCTGGTCCTCGGCGATGCCGATACCGGTGTCGTGTACCGAGAACCGGAAGATCGGTACGCCGTCGATTTCGGCCCGACGTGTCACCGCCAGGCGCACATTGCCGCGGTCGGTGAACTTGACCGCGTTGTGCAGCAGGTTGAGTAGCAACTGGCGCAACCGCAGCGGGTCGGCGCGCAGACGTCCAGGCAGGTCGCGCGTGCCTTCGACAGTGATCGCAACCGCCCGCTCGCGCGAGGCCAGCCGCATCAGCTCGATCACCTCGTCCGCGAGCGCGGCGACGTCGATGTCCTGGGGGCGGATGTCGAGCCGTCCGGCTTCGATGCGCGACAGGTCCAGCACGTCGTCGATCAGCGCCAGCAGCGCGGCAGCGGAGAGGTGCGCCGTCTTCACATAGCGCTTCTGTGCCGGCGTCAGCGGTGTTTCCATCAACAACTCGGCGGCACCGAGGATGCCGTTCATCGGTGTCCGGATCTCGTGGCTGGTGATCGCGAGGAACTGCGTCTTCGCCTGGTTCGCGGATTCCGCCTGGCGCCGCGCGGCCTCGAGTTCGGCGGCCTGCGCCTTCAGGTCGTGCGCCTGGCGGCCCAGGTTGCCGACCAGCGTGCGCGCGGTGCGCACCGCGCGGCGCGTGCGGTCGCGCAGACGTTCGACGACGAGACCGGTGGCGGAAAGGTACAGGCCGATGAGGTACATGACGCCGGCGATCGTGAGCCGCTCGTCCCAGGTCGGCGGGCCGGAGGGCGCGCCCATCGTCAACGCGGCATAGAGCAGATAGGCCAGCGGGACGACATGGACGAAGTACAGCACCCGGCGAACGCCGAAGCCGACCTGGTCGACCACGCGGGCGAGGAGGAAGTACGCGTAGAAAGGACTGTGCGGCTCGAGCACGGACACGATCAGCAACCAGACGACCAGGTCCGCATGGAACAGCACGATGCTCAGGTCGATGCGGCCGGTGCGACCGTAGCCGGCGCGCAACACGGCCCAGGCCAGCGCCGCGTAGGTCAGGTTCACCGCCACCATGATCTCTGGTGACAGGCCGTGCACGGGTACCCCGCCGTGGCCGGCAAGCAGCACGATGCCGGAGAGGATGACGAATCCGATCGTGCGCAGCGCCGGGATCAGGACCGTGTGCAGGCGGTGCAGGCCGGTTCGCCGACGGCGTGCCAACAATGTCTCGTCGAGCGTGAAGCCCGCGCCGGAATCAGACGCTTCCCTCGCCACCTCTTCCCCTGCAAATTGCGGTTCCGGGTCATGTTGCGGGCACGGTGACGATCGCGCAAGTCCCCTTGTCGAACCGGTGCGCGGGCGCGACTTCGGGATTGACGGCCCGGGGCGCGAGCCCCTTCGGTGGCGTTGGAGACGGGCCGTCCCCCGCGCACGGAATCTCCATGCAGTTCGTGGTGCCTACCTTCCGGATGCGCCCGGTACGCCCGAGAGCGGCCCGCGGCGAGGCCGAGGGCGGTGTCGGGTTCGTCCAGGGAGTGCCACGCAATGCGCGCGCCGGTCGGCACCCCCGAAATCTGGCAGAAATGCACGCTTGGAATCGCCATGGTCACCGAATGGCGGCGCTGACTGCGGCCGCAAGATGCCGCGCCGCACGAAGGTCAAGTTGACGCCCGGGCCGCCGAAATGACAGGGAGAGCCGTTGCCGAACACGGCGCCAGAGGCGTTCACGACCATGCTTACGCCAGCGTCTGCTCGTTCACCTGGCCGAACTGCGCGTGCGGCCGCAGGACATGGAATTCGAGCTGACCGAATCGGTCGTGTTCGAGGACCTGCACAACCCCGACTCCATCCTCGTGCGACTGCAGTCGTTGGGGTTCAAACTGGCCATCGACGACTTCGGCACGGGCTACAGCTCGCTGGCTTACCTGCGCCGCATGCGCTGCCACAAGCTCAAGCTCGACCGCGCCTTCGTGCGCGACATCCACGCCGACAAGGAAAGCGCGCTGCTGGTGGAGTCCGTCGTGCGTGTGGCCCACGCCTTGGGGATGCTGGTCGTGGCCGAGGGCGTTGAAGTCGCCCAGGAGCAAAGTGCGCTGGCAGCACTGGACTGCGACCTGTTCCAGGGCTTCGGCCTGGCGCGTCCGCAGTTCGTCGACGCGATCGACGGCCTGCTCGAGCAGCACCACGCGGGCCGGCTGTGCGTATCGATGCTGGACGAGGCCTGCGCGGCCTGAGCGCGCCGCCGGGCACGCTCACATCCCCTTGAACAGCCCCGTATAACTGCGGCTGACCTCGAGTTTCTCGGGGTGCCCTTTGACACTGACGATCTGGCGGCCGCGGAAGTCGCGTGTCACGCCGGCGATCGCCTTCACGTTGACGAGCGTGCTGCGGTGGATCTGCCAGAACGCCTCGGGATCGACCTCGTCGATGAGCTCCTTGATCGGCTTGCGAATCAGCGCCTCCACCGAGGCCGTCTGCACGCGGGTGTACTTCTCGTCGCTGATGAAGAACAGCACGTCGTCCACCGGAATCATCTGGATCGACTGGCCCACCGTCGCCTGGATCCACTTGAGCGGCGCCTGTGTGGTGCCGGGATTCATGCGTGCCGCAAGTTGATGCAGCAGTTGCTGCAAGGGCGGCGCGCTCTCCTCGTCGGGCGTTCCGCGTGCCGCCAGCCGCCGGCGGATGCGTTCGACCGTGACCTGCAGCCGCTCGCGTTCGGCGGGCTTGAGCACGTAATCGGCGACGCCCTGCTCGAAGGCCTCGACCGCGTATTGATCGTAGGCGGTGATGAAGACGATTTCAGGCAGCAGGTCGTCGGCGCCGACCTCCATCTGGGCGATCTGCTTGGCCGCCTCGACGCCCGTCATGCCTGGCATGCGGATGTCGAGAAAGACGACCTCGGGATGGTGCTGCGCGACGAGATCGACCGCCTCCATGCCGTTGCGTGCCTCGCCGACGATCTGCAATTCCGGCCAGACCTCGGCCAGCCGTGTGCGCAACTGCTCGCGCATGAGGCGCTCGTCGTCCGCAAGTACGGCGCGGCAGGCGGCGGTGGGCGGATTCATTCCGTGATCCTACGACGCCAGCAGTCGCCAGAGCAGCCAAACGACCAACAGCAGCGGCGACAGCAGCAGCGCCACCACCATCAGTGCGAGCACGAGCGGAAGCCCGACAACCATGAAGATCGCGCCCAGCAGCACGACCAGGCCCATCACGAGTGCCAGCGGGACCACCACAAGGGCAGCCAGAAGCACCAGCGACGCCAGCGCGGCGATCAGCATCTTGTGCGCCGGCTCGAGCGTGGCGAAATTGAAGCCGTTCACGATCTCCTCGCCGTCGATCGTGATGTGCACCGGTGCCGAGAAGTGCATCGTGCTCACCGCGGCGCCGGCCGCCAGCATGAGCACCACGACGAGTGCGAGCAGCAGCCCCAGACGGGACGGCCAGCGTGAAGGGCGGTGATCCAGCTTGGCGGGGCCGGCTGCGGCGGCCAGGGGTTCGTTCATCAGGCGGTTCCTTCGAGACTCTTGTAGGGCACGGTGATGGTGACGACCGTGCCACCGGGTGGGTTCTCGGCCACGGTCAGCGTGGCGCGGCTCCCGTAGATCAGCTTCAGCCGCTCGCGGATGTTGGCCAGGCCGACGCCGGTGCCGGCGGTGGCCGCCTTGCCGAATCCCAGCCCCGTATCGGCCACGCTCACGGCCAGTTTGCCGTGCACGATCTCGGCCTTGACCTTGAGCGTGCCACCTTCGGGCTTGGGTTCCAGGCCGTGCTTGATGGCGTTTTCCACCAGGGTCTGCATCATCATCGACGGGAACTCGGCCGACAGCAAACCATCGGGCACGTCGATCTCGGTGGCCAGACGCTCTTCCATGCGCACCTTCAGGATCTCGAGATACGGCCGGATGACCGCGACCTCGCGGCCCAGGATGCGCGGCCCGCCGTCGTTGGCCTCGCGCATCGTCGGCATGCTGGCGCGCAGCAGGGCGATCAGGTTCTTCTGCATCTGGCTCGCGCGCTTGGGGTCGGTCTCGATCAGGTGGTCGATGCTGGCCAGCGTATTGAAGAGGAAGTGAGGCTCCACCTGCGCCTGCATGGCCGCCATGCGCGCTTCGACCACCTGGCGCTTGAGCGATTCGGCCTCGGCCGTCTCGGTGGCCTGCGCCGCCTTCACCTCGGCCTGGATGCGGCCCTTGTAGGTGAACTTGATGATGATCGAGGCAATGATCCAGATCAGCGCCAGGTCGGTCAGAAAGTCGCCCCAATGCACCACGCGGTTTCGCTTGATCCGGCGCGTGGCGCCGGACAGGCCCGCCTCCTTGATGGCCTGCCGTGCCTGCTCGATGGCGGCCTTCGCGGCTTCGTGGGCGTCGCGGGTCGCTTCCGTTGCCGTGCGTTGTGCGTCGCGGCGGGCCTCGGCGGCGTCTTTCACCGCCTGGCGCGCCTCCTCGATCGCGTCCTGGACGATCTCCTTCGTCGCGCTGCTCGGCAGGTCGATGACGATGCCGGCGTCGGCGGCCGACGCAGCGCCCGAGGCCGCTGCGTCGGGACGGCGCGGTCGGATGCGGATGCCCCGTTCGTCGATCGAGATGTCGACACCGTCCTTGGCGCTGCTGGCCGGTGGCTGCGGCTTCTCGATCTTGATCGCCGGTTCGTTCGGAGGCTGGGGGGGCTCGGGCGGTACCGGCAGGTCGGGCAGCTTCGGCAGGTCGATCGGCTCCTCGACCTCTTCCGTCACCGTATAGCTGAACGGGGGCAGCGACTGCGTGATGGCGGCCAGCACGAGCAACAGCACCGCGAGCACGAAAAAGCGCTTCCACGTGATGCTCACCAGCCAGGCCGCATAGCGGTGGTAACCGCGCAGGAAGGCCTTCAGGAAGGGTTCGATACCCTCACGCCAAGTCGGGGCGGCGTTCGGTCCGGGGGCAGGAGAAGGCGTGGACATGTCCGGTGGTGGGCTGGCTTGGCGCCCACTTTACGCACGCCCGTGCGGTGCGTCCGGCAGATCGGACAGGGCGCTGCGATCGGCCGATGGACTGCGCGTGCGGCCGACAGTCCGCCAGCGGCCGTGCGCCGAAGTTCAGGTATCGGCTTCGGTGCGCGCCTGCCAGAGGTCGATCAGCATCATCAGGATGCCGATCAGCACGACGACGATCATGGCCGGTTCCGGCACCTTGGCCACGAAGCTGCCCAGGAAGGCGATCATCAGAGCGGCACCGATCAGCCCGAAAAGAAGTTTCATGCGGTTCTCCTGGTGAGGGGGGATCGGGTGACTCAGGTGGCGGCCTGGACTTCACGCACCAGCCAGCGGGCGGTGCGCAACAGCCGGGCGTCGCCACCCCGGCGGCCGACCAGCTGCACGCCGATCGGCAGCCCGTTTTCGCCGTGCAGCAACGGCAGGCTCAACGTGGGCAAACCCAGAAACGTCCACAACGTGCACATCAAGGGGTCGCCGCTGGACTCCAGGCCCGCGGGTGCGGTGCCCAGCGTGGCAGGTGTGACGATGGCGTCATAGTGGTCGAAGACGGTGTCGAATCCTTCGAGCAGCACCGGCACCCGCGCCAGCGCCTGGCGATAGGCCACGGCCGTGACGGCCCGCCCGCGCTCGAGCTGGCTGCGCAGGGAAGCAGAAAGCTGGTCGCGGCCGCGTTCGTATTCCATTTCATAAGAGCCGGCCAGGTCGGCTTCCATCACCGTGCGCAGCCAGCCGATCGCGTCGGCCGCCGACGACGGCAGCTCGAACGGTGCGATGCGGCCTGCCAGCACGCCGACGAGTTCTTCGAAAGCGGCCTGTGCATCCGGTGCCACGCGGTCCCAGAACGGGGTGGCGACCCACGCCAGCGTGGGCGCCAGCGGCGCGTCGGTGGTGGCCATGCGAACCAGTGGCGGTGTGGCACGCGGCCGCGTGGCGGGGTCCTGCGGGTCGTGGCCGACGAGCGCCTCGGCGAGCAGCGCGACATCCTCCAGCGTGCGGCCGAAGACCCCCACGGCATCCAGCGGGGGCGACTGCGTCAGCACGCCCGTGCGCGGGATCAGCCCAGCGCTCGGCTTGAAGCCGTAGACGCCGCAAAACGATGCAGGGCGAATCACGGAACCGTTGGTCTGGGTGCCGATCGCCAGCGGCACCATGCCGGCGGCCACGGCCGCGGCGGAGCCGCTGGAACTGCCGCCGGGTGTGTGCGCCGGGTTGTGCGGGTTGCGTGTCTTGCCCGGTGTATACGTGGCGAGTTCGGTCGTCACCGTCTTGCCCATCACCAGGCCGCCGGCGGCGCGCAGCGCACGCACCACGGCGGCGTCGACCACCGGCTGGCGGCCGGCATGCAGCACGGTGCCGTCTTCGGTGGGCAGCGCGGCGGTGTCGATGATGTCCTTGACACCCACCGGGATGCCGGCCAGCGGCCCCTCGGGCTCGCCCAGGGCGTGTGCTTCGTCGGCCGCCTCGGCCTGGCGGCGCAGGTAGGTGCGGTCCAGGCAGGCCCAGGCCTGGACCTGGTCATCGACCGCATCGACGCGCGCCAGCAGCGCCTCGGACAGCTCCACGGCAGAGCATTCGCCCGCGGCCAGGCGCTGGCGCAGTTCGGTGGCCGGCAGCGAGGCCAGCAGGGCGGGATCCAGGCTCATGGGTTCAACGGCTGTAGAGCACCTCGGGCAGCCAGGTGACCAGCCCAGGGAAGACATAGATGGCGGCCATCGCGACGAAGACCATCGAGACGAACGGCAAGCATCCCTTGAAGATCGTCGACAGCAGCACCCTCGGTGGCGCGACGCCCTTCAGGTAGTAGGCCGACATCGCCATGGGTGGCGTGAGGAACGAGGTCTGCAGGTTGAGCGCCACCAGGATGCCGAAGAAGATCGGGTCGACGCCGAAGTGCGGCAGCAGCGGCAGGAAGATCGGCACGAAGATGATGATGATCTCGCTCCACTCCAGCGGCCAGCCGAGCAGGAAGATGATCAGCTGGGTCAGCAGCAGGAAGGTGATGGGGTTCAGGTCGAGCCCGAGCACGAAGTCCTTCACCAGGCCTTCGCCGCCCAGGTAGCTGAAGATCGACGAGAAGGTCCACGATCCGACGAACAGGTAACAAACCATCGCCGAGGTGCGTGCCGTGAGGTACACCGCCTCGCGCAGCTTGCCCCAGGACATCGCGCGGTAGATGAACGCGAGCATCACCGAGCCGAGCGCGCCGATGGCCGCGGCCTCGCTGGGCGTGGCCAGGCCGAACAGGATCGCACCCAGCACCGACATGATCAGCGTGGCCAGCGGCAGGAAGGCCTTGAGCAGCAGCAGCACCACCTCGCCGACCGGCATCACGCCTTCGTCCTTGGGCAGTGCCGGCATCAGCTTCGGGTTCATCACCGCGCTGACGATCACGTAGCCCATGTACAGGCCGGCGAGCATGAAACCCGGGATCAGCGCGGCGGCGTACAGCTTGACGACCGAGACGCCGGCCGTGGCGCCATAGACGATCAGCATGATCGAAGGCGGAATCAGGATGCCGAGCGTGCCGCCGGCGCAGATCACGCCGGCCGAGATCTTCTGGTCGTAGTTGGCCTTGAGCATCGCCGGGAAGGCGAGCAGGCCCATCAGCGTGACCACCGCGCCGACGATGCCGGTGGCGGTGGCGAACAGCGCGCAGGTCACGAGTGCAGCGATGGCCATCGCACCGGGCACCTTGCGGAAGGCCACCTGCAGGCTCAGGAACAGCTTGTCCAGGATGTTCGACCGCTCGATCATGTAGCCCATGAACAGGAACAGCGGGATGGCCACCAGGATGTCGCTGTTCATCACGCTGAAGGTGTTCTGCGTGAACAGGTAGAAGACGCGGTTGTCGAAGAACGCCTGGTCGGGCTGGTAGTAGGCGTAGTAGCCGAAGCCCACGCCCATCGCCATCAGCGTGAAGGCGATGGGAAAGCCCAGCATGATGATGAAGATGAACATGCCCAGCATCAGCAGGGCGAGTTGCGGGCCGGTCATGACTGGGCTCCTGCGTTGCCACTGCCGTGGGTCTGAATCAATTGCGACTCGAGTTCTTCGACGTCATGCATTCGCGCGGGCCAGGCGCCTTCGCGCAGGCACAGCACGCAGCGCAGCACCTCGGCAATACCCTGGAGCGTGAGCAGCACGCCCGCGACCGGGATCAGCATCTTCAGCGGCCAGATCGGGATGCCGACCGGGCTGTTGACGCTGACCTCGCGGATGGCAAACGACTCGTGGCCGTAGCCCCAACCGGCGATCACGAGCGCCAGCACGCCGGGGAAGAAGAAGATGAAGTACAGCACCAGTTCGAGCGTGGCCTGCACGCGCGTGGGCCAGCGCCGGAAGAAGATGTCGGCCCGGACATGGCCGCCGCGCGACAGCGTGTAGGCGCCCGACATGATGAAAAGCGCACCGTACAGGATGTAGCTCAGGTCGAAGGCCCAGCTGGTGGGGTCGCGCAGCGCATAGCGCACGAACACCTCGTAGCTGACCCCCAGCGTCAGGATGACGATGCACCACGCGAAGGCGTGGCCGACCGACTTGCTGAGCATGTCGATCGTGAAGATGATGCGTCGAAGCATGGCGACTCCTCAAAAGCAAGGGAGGCCCAGGGCCTCCCTTCGCTGTCCACGGGACGTTGGGTTCAAGAGAGTCCGGGGATCTTGCCGAAGATGTGCTCGTAGCCGAGCTGATAGTCGGCCTCGTTGAGGAACATGTACTTGGCCACGCGCTTGGCCCAGGCACGCTGGCTTTCGACCACTTTCTTGAAGAAGGGGTCTTCGTCGGACAGCTTCTTGTTGACCACGTCCCAGGCCTTGATCTGGGCATCGAACACCGCCTTGGGCGTGCGCAGCACCGTGACCTTGTCCTTGGTGACGAGTTCGTCCAGGTCGCGCGAGTAGTTGTCCATCGCGGTCCACCAGTTGGACGACGAGGCGGCCTCGGCGGCGTAGCGCAGGATGGCCTGCAGGTCCTTGGGCAGCGAGTCGTGCTTCTTCTTGTTGAAGCCGATCTCGAAGAACTCCATCGCCTGGTGGAAGCTGCCCATCATGTAGAACTTGGCCACGTCCTGGGCACCGAAGCGGCGGTCGGAGGTGGGGTTGTTGAACTCGAAGGCCTCGATCACGCCGCGGTCCATCGCCGGCACGATTTCGCCACCAGACAGTTGTGTCACCTTGCAGCCGACTTCCTGCATCAGGTCGGCGGCCAGGCCCACGGTGCGGTACTTCAGGCCCTTCAGGTCGTCCGCAGTCTTGATCTGCTTCTTGAACCAGCCCAGCGGTTGTGTCGGCATCGGCATGGCGAAGTAGCCCACCACGTCGAGATTGATCTTCTTGAGCAGCTCCTGGTACATCTCCAGGCCACCGCCACGGTAGATCCACGCCAGCGTCTGCGGGGCGTCGCAACCGTTGATCGGGCCCGAGCCGAACAGCGACGCCACCTTGCTCTTGCCGTACCAGTACACCGGCACGCCGTGGCAGGCATCGAGCACGCCCTTGCTTGTGGCGTCCATCACCTCGAACGGCTTGACCACCGCGCCGCCGATCAGGTAGTCGATACGAAGCCGGCCACCGGACATCTCGTTGACCCGCGTGACGTATTCCTGCGCCATGTCGTTGAAGATGTCCTTGGCGCCCCAGGCGCCCTGCATCTTCAGCACGATCGGCGACTGCGCGACCGCGATCATCGGTGCCGTCATGGCGGCTGCACCCGCGACGCCGGTGACGGCCGAGCCCAGGAACCTGCGGCGCGCCGCCGTGGCCGGCTGCGCAGTGGGTGCCGCGCTCGTCTTCGTATCAGTCATGCTTGTCTCCTTCGACGTTCGAAATGGACTGCCACGCGCGACATTCATCCGCTGGCGGCAGATAGTTTTGAGCCTATGTGTTAGGGGGAGCGCGGGCTATTAGGGCTTCCCACTGTCTGGCCGGAGCCGTTTACGACAGCCTGTCGCTGAACCGGATTGGCCATGGCGGCGGAGCGCGTCGCACACCCCATCGGTGGCAGCGGATACCGGCTGAGCGTGGGGCGACGCTGCTGTCCGACATGGCCGCAGGCCCGGACCCGCAACCTGAATCCGGCCCGGCATGAACCGCGTCAACCGAGGCCGGCGGCGCGGCTCACGGCGACCGGATCGACGCCGAGCTTTTGTGCGGCGTCCAGGATCTCCTGCCAAGTGGTGCCATCGACCGGCACACCGTGGGCGGTGCGGTAGGCGCGCGAGGCACGCTCCGGCTCCCCGGCCACCCGCACGGGATCGAACCCGTCGCGCGCCGGTGACGCCTTGACCCAATCGAGGAAGGCCAATGCCTCGGCCTCGAAAGCCTCGTGCCGCCCGAGCTTGACCGGGTCGAGCAGCACACTGAGCATGCCGTTGAGCACACGCCGCTTGCCGCTGTCGCCCTGGTGCTCGGTCATGCCAGCGGCGAGCGCACCGCCGAGCAGTTCGCACATCAGCGCAAGGCCGAACCCCTTGTGCCCACCGAACGTGAGCAGCGCGCCGAACGGCGGCACGACGGTGTAGCGCGGCTCCTGCGTGGCGCGGCCCTGGTCGTCGATCAGGCAGCCGGGCTCGACGAGCACCCCCTTGTTCATCGCCACGCGTGTCTTGCCCTGCGCGATCATGCTCGTGGCGAAGTCGAGGATCACCGGCGGCCGCCCGGTGAGCGGCAGCCCGGCGCAGAACGGGTTGGTGCCGAAGCGCGCATCCGCCCCGCCGTGCGGCGCGACGATCGGGCGCGAGATCACGTTCACGAAGTGCATCGATACCAGGCCCGCCGCCGCCGCCTGCTCGGCCCAGGCGCCGATGCGGCCCAGGTGGTGCGAGTTGCCGAGCGCGACGATGCAGCTGCCATGCAGACGAGTCCGCTCGATCGCCATCGCCATCGCCTCGCGGCCGATCACCTGGCCGAAGCCGGCGTCGCCGTCCAGCCGCAGCAGCGCGCCACCGTCGTGCACGGTGCGCACGTGGGTATTGGGCTTGAGGCCGCCTTCGAGACAGGCGTCGGCATAACGCGGCAGCATGCCGATGCCGTGTGAATCGTGGCCGGTGAGGTTGGCCTCGATCAGGTTGCCGGCGACCGCCTCGACTTCGTCGGCGCTGCTGCCGAAGCCGCGCACCACCTGCCGGATGGCGTCGTTCAGTCGGTCCAGGGCGATGGTGTGCGTCGGGCTCATTCGGTGTCGTCCATGCGTCGGTGATCGGGTGCCGCATCGTAGACGCGCTGCGCGCCGGCGGCCGCCCGCGCCCCGAGTTACGGCGCCGCGGGCCTGGGCCGTCAATCGATCAGAAAGTGGCCTTTTCGCCCGGATTCAGCGGCAGCACTTTGGTCGGCGTATTGCCGAGCGCGTCCATGTACTCCTTGGGCGTGCCGCGCAGCAGCGGGATGGTGCCGTAGTGGATGGGGATCGCGAAGCGTGGCTTGAGCATGTCGCGCGTGGCGATCGCGGCGTCCTGCGGCGGCATCACGAAGTGGCTGCCGATCGGGATCAGGATCAGGTCGGGCTTGTAGTGCTCGCCGATCAGCTTCATGTCACCGAAGATTCCCGTGTCACCCATGTGATAGATGCGGAAGCCGTTCTCCAGCTCGATGATGTAACCCAGCGGCTCGCCGCCCAGGTGCATCTCGTCCTTGCCGGTGGCGGGGTTCTTCCAGCGGTATTCCGAGCTGTGCTCGGCATGCGTGGCGATGATCTTGATCTTCGCCGCCTCGCCCAGCGGGTAGACGATGCCACCCTTGTTGGAGCGCGGCGCCATCTCGGCCGGCATCACACCCAACGTGGCCATCGAATCGGCCAGTCCGGCGGGTGCGTAGACCGGTGCCTTGTGCATCGCCGACAGCGCGGGCGCGTCGGCCATGTGGTCGAAGTGCGCGTGGGTGACCAGGATCAGGTCGACCTTGCCCAGCGCCTCGAGCTTCTTGTACTCGGGTGGCGTCTTGGGGTTCGACGTGAGCCACGGGTCGATGACGATCACCTTGCCGCCGGGCGTGGTGATCTTGGTGGCGGCCTGGCCGAGCCACTGGACTTCGACCTTGCCTTCCTCGGCCGCACCGGCGACGGTGGCGAGCGCCGCCATCAGGCCGCCGACGATGCAACGAATCAGGGAGTGGTTCATGGCGAGACGCGCTTTCCGGAATTGAGACGAAGCGTCGATTGTGGAAAGTCCGGCCGGTGGCGTGCACGGTGTCATCCCTGAGACCAAGTCGACCCAATCGCCGCGGCCGTGCGCGGGCGTGCTTCAAGCATCGGCGACAGCCCACCGGCGTGACACAAGGGCACCGCGTGAACGAAGTCGCGCCGGACACGTTCTGCAATTGAAGAAACCCGGATCGAATGGTTTCGAACACCTGATGCACGCCGCCGTCGGCACACTTCATCGTCATGGCTCTCGTCTTTCGCAATCTCTGCTCCGTGGCGCTGCTCGCCGCGGCATGTGCACCATCGTTCGCCGCGCCGCTGGACGGCATCGAAGAGTTGCAGCGCAACGGTGGTGCTTCACGCCATTTGTGGACGCCGGCCTTCACCCGTGCGGACGTGGCCGGGATGCACCTGTCCGCGGGCATTGCGCTGGGGCTGCGCAACAGCGTGCAGTCGCAGTTGCGCCGCAACGTCACCCCGGCACTCTCGCTGGACCTGGGCAGCGACGCCAAGCTCTCGATCCTGCACGCAGGCGCGCGGGGCGCGATGCTGGTGCTGCATTCGACGCGCTGACCACGCGTCGGCTGGCTACCGCACATCGACCGGGGAATCTTCGGCAGGAGCGCGCATCGACACCCCGAGCCCGAAACGGTGGCGTCCCGGCCCACCGGGCCCTGCGACGCGCCTCCCGAAAATCAGGCGATGGCCGAAGCGGCGCTGCTGCCCGGCATGGCCTGGTCCATCGCCACGACCGGCCGCTGGTCGATCAGCCGATCGGTCAATGCAGCGGCAGCCCACATCGCGCTCAGCGTCACCCACGACGTGATCGTGAATACCGACGCACCCGAGAGCCCCGCCCCGACCGCACAGCCGCCGGCGAGCATCCCACCGAAACCCATGGCCATGGCACCGGCCATGTAGCGGCGCATGCTCGCGCCGCCTTCGAAACCTTCGAGCCGCAATTCGCCGAACAACGCCGCCGCGATGAACGAACCCAAAAAGACACCGGGCACGAGGCCGAGATCGAAAGTCGGCGGCTTGTCGGTCGTGAAGAGCACACGCGTGAGCACTTCCGACGATGGCCCGGTGAAGCTGAGCGCCTGCACGGGGTGCGGGTCGAACGAGGCATGTGCGATCGCATACGTGGCCCACCACGCGCCGGCAATCGTCAGGCCGACGCCGATCGCTCCCGCCCAGCCCCACGGCGGCACACGCTGGCGCCGCGCCCAGACCACCGCGGCGACGAGCCAGGCGGCACCGAACAGCAGCGCGCCGCCATGGCCGATGCCGGTGCGCGCGATCAGGTCGCGCGCGAAGCCGCCGTCCACTGTCCACCATTGCGAGACGGCCAGCCGCAGCGGCGACAGCGCGCCCGTCCACGCCGACTGCGCTGCGACCGCGAAAACGAGGCCCGAGATCACCGAGCGCAGGTTGCCTTGCGCCGCCAGCACGAGCAACCGGCTCGAGCAGCCGCGCGCGAGGACCATGCCCATGCCGAACAGTGCGCCGCCGACCGCCGCGCCGGACAGGCTGCCGCGCGCCGACAGCATGCGCGAGTCGCTCGCGTCGAATACACCGAGCAGCGCCAGCGCCTGCGTGGCCATGACGGCGGTGGCAAAGGCGAACAGCCAGACCGTGAGCTTGCCGCCGGTGAGGTTGCGCGAGAACTCGATCACGGCCGAGCGCAGGCAGAAGCGCGAGCGCTGCGCGAGAAAGCCGAACGCCACGCCGATCCCCAGGCCGGCCGCCGCCAGTGTCCAGTCTTCACCGAGTTGTTCGATCAGGGATTCGAGCCCCATGCCGCACCGTCCTTCGCGAGCCCGCAAGCCCAGGCGAAACGGTACCGGTGTCAGCGCCCGCGGGCATTGACCGGCGTCATGCCCTCAAGGCTTGATGTAGGACGCGCCGGCCTTTTGCAGCTTGGCGATGCGCACCACGCCCGAGGGCGTGAAGTCGGACTCCTGGATGAACTGCTCCTTCTTCAGGTTGCGGTTCTTCAGCGTGATCTCACAGACCTCGAAGGTCACTCCGCGGTTCTTCAGCGCGGCCACGAGCGGTGCGTACTCGGTGCCGTTGGCATTCTTGGCGCCCTCCATCAGCATGTCGACGCCGTTGGCATGCGTGACCACGGTGACCTTGGCGGTCGTGTCGACATCGATGTGGTTGCGTATGTTGCGCAGGCCCTTGAGGCCCTGCGTGACGGCATCGTCGATGTGGTACACGACGGCGTCCTGGGCCATCGACAGCGTTGCAGTGAAAGCGAGTGCCGCGGCGGCGAGGAAATGGCGAAGATTCATGTCGGGCCCATCGGGTGTGGTTCGAAAGTGGTCAGCTTACCGTGGCTTCGTCGGTGCGCTTGTCGCCGTGGTTGTCGGTCCAGGCGATGGCGATCTTGTCGCCCGCCTTGGCGCCCTTGACGTTGAACTGCAGGAACGGGTTCTTCGCCACCGACGGGC
>JAHECD010000073.1 GCA_024641945.1 Rubrivivax sp.
ACGACTACACCGGCAAGGGGCTGTCGGGCGGGCGCATCGGCGTGCGTCCGAGCATCGAGTTCCGTGGCGACGCCACCAAGAACATCATCATCGGCAACACGGCGCTGTACGGCGCCACGAGCGGCGAGGCATTCTTCCGAGGTGTGGCGGGTGAGCGCTTCGCGGTGCGCCTGTCGGGCGCGACGGCGGTGGTCGAGGGCACGGGCGACCACGGCTGCGAATACATGACCGGGGGCACTGTGGCCGTGCTCGGTCGCACGGGTCGCAATTTTGCTGCCGGCATGAGCGGCGGCGTGGCGTACGTCTACGACGAGGACGGCCAGTTCGCACGCCGCTGCAATACCAGCATGGTGGCGCTCGAGAAGGTGCTCGCCACGGCGGAGCAATCGGCCGCAGGCCCAGCCGTGCAGTGGCATCGTGGCCAGACGGACGAGGCCCAGCTGCGCAAGCTCATCGAGGACCACCACAAGTGGACCGGCTCGCTTCGCGCGCGGGAGATCCTGGACACCTGGGCCGAATCACGCGCCAGGTTCGTCAAGGTGTTTCCGCACGAATACAAGCGCGCGCTGGCCGAAGGTGCAGCAAAGGCCGAGGCCAGCAAGGCCACTGCGAAGGCCAAGTCGTCATCGGCCACGGCCCCGGCGAAATGACATTCGCGGCCACCCCGTACTGATCAACGAGACAGCGAGTCAACGATGGGAAAAGTCACCGGCTTCATGGAGTTCGAGCGCCTCGAAGAGGGCTACGAACCGGTCCCGAAACGGGTCAAGAACTACAAGGAATTCGTCATCGGCCTGAATGCCGATCAGGCCAAGGTGCAAGGCGCGCGCTGCATGGATTGCGGCACGCCGTTCTGCAACAGCGGTTGCCCGGTGAACAACGTCATTCCCGATTTCAATGACCTCGTCTACCGCGGCGACTGGCTGAGCGCCATCGAGGTATTGCATTCGACCAACAATTTCCCCGAGTTCACCGGGCGTATCTGCCCCGCGCCCTGCGAGGCGGCCTGCACGCTGAACGTCAATGACGACCCGGTGGGTATCAAGTCGATCGAGCACGCGATCATCGACCGTGCGTGGTCGGAGGGATGGGTCAAGGCCCTGCCGCCACAGGCCAAGACCGGCAAGAAGGTGGCGGTCGTGGGCTCAGGGCCGGCGGGGCTGGCGGCGGCGCAGCAGCTCGCACGGGCTGGCCACGACGTGACGCTGTTCGAGAAGAACAGCCGCATCGGAGGCCTGTTGCGGTACGGCATTCCCGACTTCAAGATGGAGAAATCGCACATCGACCGTCGCATCGAGCAGATGAAGGCCGAAGGGGTCACGTTCCGCACGGGCGTGCTCATCGGTTCGATGCCCGAGGGCAGCAAGATCACCTGTGATGCCAAGGAGACGATCGTGGCCGACAAGCTGCAGGCCGAGTTCGACGCCGTGGTACTGACCGGCGGCTCGGAAACCTCGCGCGACCTCCCGGTGCCCGGGCGCGATCTCGATGGTGTGCACTTCGCCATGGAGTTCCTGCCGATGCAGAACAAGGTCGTGGCGGGCGACAAGCTCAAGGGCCAGATCATGGCCACCGGCAAGCACGTCATCGTCATCGGCGGCGGCGATACCGGCAGCGACTGCGTGGGCACGAG
Source organism: Rubrivivax sp. (assembly GCA_024641945.1). Taxonomy (GTDB): domain Bacteria; phylum Pseudomonadota; class Gammaproteobacteria; order Burkholderiales; family Burkholderiaceae_C; genus Rubrivivax. The sequence goes on from JAHECD010000073.1 coordinate 1,634, forward strand.
CAACCGGCACGGCGCGGCCAGTGTGACCCAGTTCGAGGTGATGCCGCAGCCGCCCGAAGAGGAGAACCGGCCGCTGACCTGGCCCTACTGGCCGTACAAGCTGCGCACCAGTTCGAGCCACGAAGAAGGCTGCGACCGCGAATTTGCAATCGCCACGAAGGAGTTCGTGGCGGGTGCGGGCAAGGACAAGGGCCGGGTCGTCGGCCTGAAAACCGTGCGCATCGAACTGCAGGGCGGCAAGATGGTCGAGGTGCCCGGCACCGAGAAGGAATACAAGGCCGATCTCGTGCTGCTGGCGATGGGCTTCACGGCGCCCGTACCGACCGTGCTCGACGCGTTCGGTGTCGAGCGGGACGCCCGCGGCAACGCCCGCGCTTCGACCGAAGCCGATGGCGGCTACAAGACCAATGTGCCCAAGGTCTTTGCGGCGGGCGACATGCGGCGCGGCCAGAGCCTTGTCGTCTGGGCCATCCGCGAAGGGCGGCAGGCGGCCCGCGCCGTGGACGAGTTCCTGATGGGCAGCAGCACGCTGCCTCGCTGAAACGGCCGGTGTCGGGGGGTGCTGTCCGGCGTGCGGCGGTGACGCCGTCGGCCGGCCGCCCGTAGCGTCCCCGACGGTGATCAGGGCCTTGTTCCTGGGGCGATATCCGGACAATCCCGTAGATCGCCCCCAGGCATGCCAAAATCCGCGGGACGTCTGGTCGTGATCGATCCGGCGTGAATCCTCCACCGATGCGCGGCCCTGGGCGCCGGCGCGCCGCGCACTTGAAATCCGACACCCTGATCGAGATCGACCACGTCACGTTCGGCTACGACAGCAGCCGCACGATCCTGAACGACGTGTCGCTCCAGTTCCCTCGGGGCAAGGTCACGGCGCTGCTGGGCGGGTCGGGGTGCGGCAAGACGACGCTGCTGCGGCTGATCGGTGGCAGCAATGCGCCGAATTCGGGCGAGGTCCGCTTCGACAGCGAGAAGGTCGTCGCCAGCGATACCCGGCAGATGTATCGGCTGCGCCGGCGACTGGGCATGCTTTTCCAGTTCGGCGCCCTGTTCACGGACCTGACGGTCTTCGACAACGTGGCCTTTCCGCTGCGCGAGCACAGTGGCCTGCCCGAAGCGCTGATCCGCGACATCGTGCTGATGAAGCTGAACGCCGTGGGCCTCCGTGGTGCTGCGCCGTTGCGCATCTCCGAGGTGTCGGGCGGCATGGCGCGTCGCATAGCGCTGGCGCGCGCGATCGCGCTCGACCCAGAACTGATCATGTACGACGAGCCCTTCGCCGGGCTCGACCTCATCTCGATGGGTGTGGCCGCCAAGCTGATCCGCACCCTCAACGACGTGACCGGCGCAACCTCGCTGGTGGTCTCGCATGACGTGCCCGAGTGCATGGCCATCAGCGACTTCGTCGTGCTGATGGCCACGGGCGGGCGCATCGTTGCGCAGGGCACGCCGGCCGAGCTGATGGGTTCGGACGACGCCGAGGTGCGGCAGTTCGTGCGCGGGGAGCCGGACGGGCCCGTCAAATTCCACTACCCCGCGGTGCCCATCGCACAGGACTTCGGTATCGCCGGGGGTGCACCTTGAACTGGGTTGCCGACATCGGCGCTCGTTCGCTCAAGGTGTTGCGTAGCTTCGGCCACGCGGCGTTCTTCTCCGGCGAGGTGCTGGCCGCGATCCCCGCTTCGCTGCGCCGGTTCGGCCTCGTCGTGGCACAGATTCACGCCGTCGGCAACCTCTCACTCGTCATCATCCTCGCATCCGGCACTGCGGTCGGTTTCGTTCTCGCGCTGCAGATGTACTACGCGCTGGTGACCTATGGCGCCACCGAGTCGCTCGGCCTGATCGTCAACCTGTCGCTCGTGCGGGAACTCGGGCCGGTCGTCACGGCGCTGCTTTTTGCTGGGCGTGCTGGCACGTCGTTGACGGCCGAGATCGGCCTCATGAAAGCGGGCGAGCAGTTGGCCGCGATGGAAATGATGGCGGTCGACCCCAAGAGCCGCATCCTCGCGCCGCGCTTTCTGGCCGGCATGGTCTCGATGCCATTGCTTGCAATCCTGTTTTCGGCAGTGGGTATCCTCGGCGCTTACGTGGTGGCGGTGCTGTTGATCGGCGTCGACGAAGGCAACTTCTGGAGCATCATGCAGTCGCGCGTGGATGTGTTCCGCGACGTCGGCAACGGAATCATCAAGAGCTTTGCCTTCGGCGTCATCTGCACGATGGTGGCGCTCTACCAGGGACACGAAACCGAGGCCACCCCCGAGGGCGTGGCGTACGCCACGACGCGTACGGTGGTGATCTCCTCGCTCGCCGTGCTGGCGATGGACTTCGTACTGACGGCGTTGATGTTTTCGACGCCCTGACCGGAAACGAACAATGAACAAACGCGGAATCGAAATGCTGGTGGGCCTGTTCGTGCTGCTGGGCATGGCGGGGCTTGTCTTCCTTGCGCTGAAGGCTGCCAATCTGGCCAGTTTCGGCAGCAACCAGGGCTATCGCATCACGGCACGCTTCGACAATATCGGCGGGCTGAAGGCGCGGTCGCCGGTGCGCAGTGCCGGCGTCACGGTCGGCCGCGTCACGTCGATCGCGCTCGATGCCAAGACCTATCAAGGTGTTGTCACGATGGAGGTCGACTCGAGCGTGCAGTTCCCGAAGGATTCGTCGGCCAAGATCCTCACCGCAGGGCTGCTGGGAGACCAGTACATCGGTATCGAGCCAGGCTCGTCGGATACCAATCTGGCCGCTGGCGGGAACATTTCGCAGACGCAGTCCGCGGTCGTGCTGGAAAACCTGATCGGCCAGCTCGTCACCAGCAAGGCCGGCGAGGCCGGCTCGCAGGGCGGGGCATCCAAGTGACGCTGCGCACATTTGCCGCGGGCGCGATCGTCGCCGCGGGCCTCGGACTCTTTGGCGGTTGTGCCACTGCGCCCGCTGGGTCGTCGGCGGCTCCGTCGTCAACCGCCGCGGCACCTGCGCGGCCGGTGCTGCGGTCCCGGGCCGACCCATGGGAGAACCTGAACCGCAAGATCTTTGCGTTCAACGAGGCCGTCGACGAGGCCGTGCTGATGCCCGTGGCCAAGGCCTACAAGGCCGTCGTGCCGGACCTCGTGCGCGAGGGCTTCGACAACGTGCTGGGCAACGTCAGCGACATCTGGTCTGCAGTGAATCTGTTCCTGCAGGGCAAGCCCAAGGTCGGGGCCGACATGGTCATGCGGGTCGGGGCCAACACCGTATTCGGCTTGGGCGGCCTGCTCGACCCTGCCAGTGAAATGGGTCTCGAGCGGGACTACGAGGATTTCGGCCAGACGCTGGGTCGATGGGGCGTGCCTTCCGGGCCGTACCTGGTGCTGCCGTTTCTCGGGCCGCGCACGGTGCGCGACGGTCTGGCGTATCCGCTCGACCGGGTGACGAGTCTCGCGTCGCTCGCCGGTGACGGCGCCAACATGTATTCGATGACCGCGCTCGAACTGATCCACACGCGGGCCGGCCTGCTGGCATCGGGCGCGCTGCTGAATCAGATCGCGCTCGATCGTTACGTCTTCGTGCGCGAGGCCTACCTCGCCAAGCGGCGAAACGACATCTATGACGGCAATCCGCCGGAAGTTCCCGATGACGATCCCCCCGAACGGGCGCCGGCGGGCAAGTGAACCGCATAGGCCCATCCGGCGTTGAAGGCAGGGGCGATACATTCGCCCGCCGAGAAAGGAAACGATGTTCAAGACTTTCATGACCCCCTTGATGACCCGGTTCGTGGCTGCCGCTTCGCTGGCCGCCGCATGCACGTTTGCACATGGCGACACCGCGACCGCGCCCGATGCGTTCGTGAGGCAGGTTTCAGAGGACGTCATCGACACCGTCAAGTCCGACAAGGACATCCAGTCCGGCAATCTGGAAAAGATCCGTGCGCTGGTCGAGGCGAAGGTCATGCCGCACGTGAATTTTTCGCGCATGACGGCGATCGCGGTCGGCCGACCGTGGCGTGCCGCGTCCGACGCGCAGAAGCAGCGACTGCAGGATGAATTCAAGACCTTGCTCGTGCGCACCTATTCCGGGGCCCTGACGCAGGTGAAGGACCAGACCGTGCAGTTGAAGCCGTTCCGGGCGTCGGCCGAAGACACCGACGTGGTCGTGCGGACCGAGGTCAAGGGCAAGGGCGACTCGATCCAGCTCGACTACCGTCTCGAGAAGTCGGGATCCGGCTGGAAGATCTACGACGTCAACGTGCTCGGCGTCTGGCTGGCCGATACCAGCTTCAAGTCGCAGTTTGCACCCGTGATCTCGAGTTCGGGCATCGACGGGCTGATCACCAACCTCGCCGACCTGAACAAGAAGGCCGCCGGCGGCAAGAGCTGACACACCACGCCATGCAACTCCCGGCCACGCTCACTTTGGCGCAGGCAAACCAGGCGCTCGTTGGCCTGCAGTCGGCGCTGGCAGGCGCCGACAAGGGCTCGACGTTCGAGGTGGATGCGTCGTCGTTGGCCGAGTTCGACACCTCCGCGCTTGCCGTGCTGCTCGAGGGCAGCCGCATTGCACACCACGTGGGCTGCGGCTACGCCGTGATCCATCCGCCCGCGAAACTCGTTCAGCTGGCCACGCTCTATGGCGTCGAGGCGTTGCTGGGGCTTCAGCCGGCCGCCGCATAGCGGCGCGTTCGCAGGTTCTTCTTGATTTCCTGCAGCATGGGCCGCAGCGATTCGCTGCCCAGCTTGAGCGCCACGCCGGTGGTCAGGATGTCGATGATCACCAGATGGAGCAGCCGGCTCACCATCGGGCTGTAGCGGTCGTAGTCCTCGGGGTGGTCGGCGGCGATCAGCACATGACCCGGCTGCTGCGCGGCATGGGCCAGCGGTGAACCGCTGGCGGTGATGACGATGACCGTGGCGCCCTTGCGGTGCGCGATGTCGGCCACGTCCAGCAGGTCCCGGCTGCGCCCCGAATTGCTGATCACGACCGCGCAGTCACCTGCGCCCAGCATGGTGGCACTCATGACCTGCACGTGGCCGTCGCTCGATGCGGTGGCGTGCACGCCGAGGCGGAAGAACTTGTGCTGCGCGTCCTGCGCCACGATGCCCGAATTGCCGACCCCATAGAACTCGACATGCCGGCGCGCGCGGCAGGCCTGCACCAGCGCATCGATCGCGCGCTCGATCGCGTGGCTCGCGGCCGCATTGCGGTACTTGAGCAGCGCGCTGACCGCGTTGTCGATCACCTTGACCACCAGGTCGCCCGGCTTGTCGTCCTCGTCGACGGAGCGGTGCACGTACGGCACGCCCTCGTTCACGCTGCCGGCGAGCTTGAGCTTGAAGTCGGCCAGGCCGTCGTAGCCCACGCTGCGGCAAAAGCGCACGACCGTGGGCTTGCTCACATGGGCACGATCGGACAGCTCGCTCACGGGCAGGCTCGCAAAGCTGCGCGCATCGGCGAGGACGAGCTTGGCGACCCGCTGTTCGGCCGGCGGCAAGGCCGGGATGGCGGCACGGATGCGGTCGAGCATCACCGAGGTATGACCGTTGTCGTCGGTGGACATGGCTATTGCTCTTCGTCCCAGACGCAGCCATCACGCGCGACCATCGCGCTCGAGGCCGGCGGGCCCCAGCTGCCGGCGGCATAGGGGCGCGGGCCTTCGGGCGAACTCTCCCATGCGTCGAGGATCGGCTCGACCCAGCGCCACGCTTGTTCCTGCTCGTCGCTGCGCACGAAGAGGTTCAACCGGCCGGCAATCGCGTCGAGCAGCAGCTTTTCGTAGGCACCCACACGCTCGGTGGCGAACGCCTTGTCGAAGTCGAGGTCGAGCTTCACCGGGACGAGCAATTCGTTGTTGCCGGCGCCCTTGGCGGCCAGCAGGTGAAGCTCCAGGCCATCCTCCGGCTGAAGCTTGATGACGAGCTTGTTCGGCCGGCTCGCGCCCGGAAAGATCGGATGCGGCACAGGGCGAAAATTGAGCACGATCTGCGCATCGCGTGCTGCCAGCCGTTTGCCGGTACGCAGGTAGAACGGCACACCCGCCCAGCGCCAGTTCTGGATCTCGGTGCGCAGCGCGACGAAGGTCTCGGTGCGGCTCCCCGCGGGCACCTTCTGTTCTTCCAGATAGCCCGGCACGGGCTCGCCCGCGACCGTGCCTGCCTTGTATTGCCCACGCACCACGTCACGCACCACGGTCTCGGCCGTGAAGGGGCGCAGGGACTTCAGGACCTTGAGCTTCTCGTCCCGAATCGCGTCGGCGTCGCTCGTGCTGGGCGGCTCCATCGCAATCATGGTCAACAGCTGCAGCGCATGGTTCTGGATCATGTCTCGCAGCGCACCGGTGCGGTCGTAGAAGTCGCCCCGGGTGCCCACGCCGAGGCTCTCGGCCAGGGTGATCTGCACGTTGGCGATGCTCTCGCGCCTCCAAAGCGGCTCGAACAGGGCGTTGCCGAAACGCAAGGCCGACAGGTTCTGCACCGCGGGCTTGCCCAGATAGTGGTCGATGCGCAGCGCCTGGCTTTCGGTGAATGACGCGCTCACCACGCGGTTGATCTCCTGTGCGCTCGCGAGGTCGTGGCCGAGTGGCTTTTCGAGCACCACACGCACCTGTGGGCCGTTGATGCCGGCCGCACCGAGCTGCGCGCAAATCTGCGTGAAGAGGTGCGGACTCGTGGCGAGGAAAAGCACCACCGTATCGGCCGCGCGGGCATCCAACCAGGCCTTCAGCCCTGCATAGTGTTCGGGCTGCGAAAGGTCCATCCGCATGTACTGCAGCAACTCGGCAAAGCGTGTGAACTCTTCGTCGTTGGGCTGCTTGGAGGGCTCGACGTCGGCGAACTTCTGCCGGATGAAACCGCGGTAGTCGGTGTCGGTACGTTCATCGCGTGCGACGGCCAGGATCCGCCCGCCTGCCGGCAATTTGCCATGTCGGAACGCCTGGAAAAGGGCCGGCATCAGCTTGCGCCAAGCCAGGTCGCCGGTGCCGCCGAAGAGGACGAGATCGAAGGACATGTTGCGTGCGGCGCGCCGTGTGACGCGCATGTAACTAAATTACGTCCAAGATCATGCATGAGTTTCTTCGGCGGGTCAACGGGCAGCGACCGCCTGCCACGCCGGCCCGTGGCGATGGTGGACACCTGCCGGCGCCACCATCCGGCAGTCACCCGCGCCGGAGTTCCAGCCACAGCAGGTACAACCCGCTGCCGACGACGACAGCCGCGCCGACGACGACAAACGCGTCAGGCACTTGTCCGAAGACGAGCCAGCCGCCCAGCGTCATGTAGACGATCTGCTGGTACAGGAACGGCCCCAGGGTGGCCGCCGAGGCGTAGCGGTGTGCCAACGCGACGAAGAAGTGCCCCATCCCACCGCAAAGACCGCACAGCGCCACGAGGCACCAGGTCCGCAGATCGGCCGGCCACTGCCATTGGGCCAACGCAAAGGGGGCGATGAGCACCGTTGCGCCAAGGGCCGACATCCATTGCGTGGCCGCCGGTGATTCGGTGGCGGCCATGTGTCGCGTGAGCAGGTTGAATGCGGCATAGAACAGCGCGTTCACGACACAAAGCAGGATTGCCGGGTGAAATGCGTTCGACCCCGGGCGGATGACCATCAGCACGCCGACGAAGCCCGCAACGATCGCACCCCAGCGAAGCGCATCGAGGCGTTCGCCCAGCCAGCCAGCGCTGAGCATGGCGATCAGCAGCGGCACCGAGAACTGGATCGCCCCGGTCTCGGCCAGTTGAAGGTATTGCAGCGCCCAGAAGTTCAAGGCCGTCATGGCGCACAGCATGGCGGCGCGCAGCAACTGCAGACGGGGGCGGCCCACCTGAATCAGGGCCCGGCCGTAGGTCGGCCACAGCAGCACCGGTGTGATCACGGCGTGCGTCACGAAGCGAAGCCAGACGACTTCGAAGACGGGCAGCGACTGGACGAGCCACTTTGCCGTCGTATCCAGGGTGGCAAACAGCAGCGTGGTGAGCGTGACGAGACCGATACCGATGCGCCGGTGGCGTGCGGAATCTTCGAGAATCATGCAGGACCGCACACGGAAGCGAAGTGTCGATTGTAAGTGTGCTTACATCTTCGACATGCGTGCAACAGGCGGCGATCTAGCATCGTCGACCATGGCCTTTTTCCCGGCACGCCTGTCGCTGCAGCGGCTGCTCACGATCCCGTTCGTATTGCTCGTGCTGGCACTGGCGCTGGTGATCGGCGCACTTTCATACTCGGCCGGCAGCGCCGCCGTCGACACCGTCTCCGCCAAGCTCCTGAAGGAAACCGTTCTGCGCATCGGGCAGGCGATCGAGCGCCACGTCATCGGCTCGGGCGCGGTGCTCGAGGCCGCCTTTCCCGACGGCATGCCGGCGCCGGGCGACCTTCGCGATGAAACGCCGGCCTTGCGCACCCGATTCTGGATTGCGACGTCACTGCACCGCGACCCGAACAACTACGTCTATTACGGCAATCGCCGGGGCCAGTTCATGGGGCTGTGGCGGTACTCGGCCGACGACGCCGAATTGCGTTTGAAGCTCAAGGCCGAAGACGCGCGCGACATCAGCCGCTTCAAGGGTATCGCCGGCGAACTGCAGCCGCCGCAGCGCGAGCAACGCCTGTTCGATCCTCGCCAGCGCCCTTGGTACCAGGCGGGGCTGAGAACCGATCTGCAGACCTGGACCTCCATCTACGTCGACTTCCGCACCCAGGATCTCGTGGCCACGCGGGCGCGGCGCGTGATGGGTGCCGACGGCAGCGTTGAAGGTGTCGTCGCCACCGATGTCTCGCTGCGCGCGCTGGACGATTTCGTGCGCCGGCTCCAGATATCGAAGAACGGTTTTGCCTTCATCGTCGAGCCGGGCGGCCAGATCATCGCGGCATCGAATGCGTCGAACCTCAGGCGCAAGGGCGACGGTTCGGCCGACCGCGTGATGGCGACCGCAGCCGATGCCCCTCTGCTGGCCGCCACCTACCTGAATCTGAAGCCCTACCTGGCCGATGTCCAGCTCGCGGGCCCGGGGTCGATGCGGTTCGCCGGCCCCGATGGCGAGGCCATCGAAGCGGGTTATGCCCGGGTGATCGACTCGGCCGGTCTCGACTGGACGGTCGTGGTGGCGGTGCCTCGCGCCGATTTCATGGCTGGCGTGACGAAGAGCGTGCTGCAGACGGTCGTCGCCGGGGTGCTCGCGGCCCTGCTGGTGCTCGCGATCGGTCTGTTCATCGTACGCTGGGTGTCACGCGACCTGCGCCGCCTGGCGGACGGCGCACAGCGCGTCGGGCTGGGTGACCTCGACACGCCGCTCGGGCCGCAGCGCACCGTCGAGTTCAGCGTCCTGGCAAACAGCTTCGACCGCATGCAGAAGAATCTGCGGACCGACCGCCTCACGGGGCTGAGCAACCGCGACGCTGTCCTGCACCGCCTGGACGAGCGCATGGCGAACAGCCGCCGGCGTGCCGACGAGCCGATGCTCGCGCTGCTGTTCGTCGACCTCGACCGCTTCAAGAGCGTGAACGACACCTACGGGCACGACGCCGGCGACCGGGTCCTGCTGGAGATGGGGCGCCGGCTGCGCCACGTGGTGCGCGACAGCGACATGGTGGCGCGCTGGGCCGGCGACGAGTTCGTCGTTCTCCTGGACAGCGTGTCCGACGCCGCGGCGCCAGAGCGTGTGCGCAGCCAGATCGAGGATTGCCTGCGCGAACCCGTGGCCGTCACCGAGCATGACGACCCGGTGACACTGGGCGGCGCCGTCGGCATGGCGATGTTCCCGATCGATGCGGCCGATCCGCAGGAGCTGATCCGCGTCGCGGACGAGGATATGTACCGCCGCAAGCCGGTGGGCAATACGCGCTGGTAGGGGCACGTCGCGCCGGTAACCACGGCGTAACCGCAAGCGGCCGCGTCGGCGTTCTAATCGGTGCATGAACCAGCTCGATCAGCTCCGCCAGCACACCACCGTTGTTGCCGATACCGGCAATTTCCGCCAGCTCGCCCAGTTTGCTCCGCGCGACGCCACGACGAACCCGTCGCTCATCCTGAAAGCGGTGCAGCAGCCCGACTATGCGCCGCTGCTGGCCGATACGGTGGCCGCGCACCGCGGCCGACCGCTCGATGCGGTGGTCGACGAAGTGCTGGTGCGTTTCGGTCTCGAGATCCTGAAGGTCGTACCCGGGCGGGTGAGCACCGAGGTCGACGCGCGCCTTTCGTTCGATACCGCCGCCACGGTGGCACGCGCGCGCCGCCTCATGGCGCTCTACGAGACGGCCGGCGTCGGCCGAAAGCGGGTCCTCATCAAGATTGCCGCCACCTGGGAGGGCATCCAGGCCGCGCAGGAGCTCGAGCGCGAGGGCATCCACTGCAACCTCACGCTGCTGTTCGCGTTCTGCCAGGCCGTGGCGTGCGGCGACGCCGGCGTCCAGCTGATCTCGCCTTTCGTCGGGCGCATCTACGACTGGCACAAGAAGGCCGCTGGCGCCGCCTGGGACGAAGCGGCACGCGCCGGTGCTGCCGACCCCGGCGTGCAGTCGGTGACGCAGATCTACACCTACTACAAGAAGTTCGGCATCGCCACCGAGGTGATGGGTGCGAGCTTTCGCAACACCGGCCAGATCGTCGCGCTCGCAGGCTGCGACCTGCTCACCATCAGTCCCGACCTTCTGTCGGCCTTGCAGGGCAGTGACGCCCCGCTGCAGCGCCAACTCGACCCCGCCCGCGCGCAGGCCACGAACCTGCAACGGGTGCACTATCGCGAGGCCGAATTCCGCTATGCCTTGAACGAAGACGCGATGGGCACCGAAAAACTCGCCGAGGGCATACGCGCCTTTGCTGCGGATGCCGGCAAGCTCGACCGCATGATCGAAGGAGACACAAGATGAGCGCCGCTCCCCGATGCGACCAGACCGAAGCCTGGGCCGCCCTCAAGGGCCACTTCGTGGCCCACGGCCGTGACTTCGACGTCCGCGATGCCTTTGCGCGCGACCCCGGCCGCTTTGCGGCCTTGGGCGTGCAGGCGCCGCTGGTCTACGCCGACTTGTCGAAGAACCTCGTCGACACCGCGACGGTACATTTCCTGCTCGATCTGGCGCGCGAATGCCGACTCGAAGAGCGGCGCGACGCGATGCTCGCCGGCGCGCCGGTGAATGTCACCGAAGGCCGGCCCGTGCTGCACACGGCCCTGCGTGCGCCGCGCGGCCAAGGTGCGCACAGCGACGACGTGCATGGCGTGCTCGACGCGCTGCTGGGTTACGCCGAAGGGGTGCGCGACGTCGCCCGCAGCGGCTTCACCGACATCGTCAATATCGGCATCGGCGGCAGCGACCTCGGGCCGCAGATGGTGGTGCCGGCGCTCGATGCGTACGTGCACCGCGGGCTGCGCTTCCATTTCGTGAGCAACGTCGACGGCCACGACATCAGCGCCGTGCTGCGCGGGCTGGATGCACGCTCCACGCTATTCATTGTGGCCAGCAAGACCTTCACGACACAGGAGACGATGGCCAACGCGATGGCCGCACGCGCCTGGTTCGACGCCGAGATGGCGCGCCTGGGCGCCGCGGCGGGCCCGGCCGGCCACGCGCGCCATTTCGTCGGCGTCACGACCAACCTCAAGGCCGCGGCCGAATTCGGCATCACCACCACCTTCGGTTTCTGGGACTGGGTGGGCGGGCGCTACTCGCTGTGGAGCGCCATCGGGTTGCCCATCGCCATCGCGATCGGATCGGACAACTTCCGCGCGTTGCTGGCCGGCGCGCATGCGATGGACCGCCATTTCGCGGAGGCGCCCCTGGCTCAGAACCTGCCGGTGCTGCTCGGGCTGATCGACGTCTGGTACCGCAATTTCCACGCCTTCACGAGCCGCAGCGTGGCCCCGTACCACCAGGGGCTGAAGCGCCTGCCGGCCTACCTGCAGCAGCTCGAGATGGAGTCCAACGGCAAGCGGGTGGACCTGGAGGGCGTGACGTTGCCGTTCGGCACCAGCCCGGTGGTCTGGGGCGAGCCGGGAACGAACGGGCAGCACGCTTATTTTCAGATGCTGCACCAGGGCACCGACGTCATCCCGGTGGAATTCATCGCGGTCCGGACACCGACCCACGGCCTGGCCGACCAGCACCGCAAGCTGCTTGCCAACTGCCTGGCGCAGAGCCAGGCGCTGATGCTGGGCAAGTCGAGTGACGCAGCCGCCGCCGAGCGCGCGCCGACCGCGAGCACCACCATCGACCGCGACGTGCTGGCGCGCCACCGCACGTTCCCCGGCAACCGACCCAGCACCACGCTCGTGCTGGATACGCTGACCCCGCAGGCGCTGGGGGCGCTGATCGCCATGTACGAACACCGCGTCTTCACCAGTGGCGCGCTGTGGGGCATCAACAGCTTCGACCAGTGGGGCGTCGAACTCGGCAAGGCGTTGTGCAGCGAACTGCTGCCGCGCCTGGCCTCCGGCGATACGTCGGGGCTCGATGCGTCGACCGCGGGCCTGCTGAAGATGCTGGCCACGTGACGCCGGCCGTCGTTTTCGACTTCGGGGCGGTCCTGTTCCAGTGGCAGCCGTTGCGCCTGCTGCAGGACACGGTGCCCGAACTCGCTCCCGACGAGCCGTCGGCGCGTGCGCTGGCGGCGCGGATCTTCGAGAGCTTCACACCGGCCAGCGACTGGGCGTTGTTCGACCTGGGGCAGCTCGACGAAGCGGCGCTTGCCACGCGCATCGCGCGCCGCACCGGCGCCACCGAGCCTCAGGTGCGCAAGGTGATCGATGCCATCCCCCCGCACCTGGTGGCGCAGCCGGCCAGCGTGGCGTTGTTCAGGGAACTCCGGGCCGCCGGTCACCGGATGTACTTCCTTTCCAACATGCCGGCGCCCTACGCCGACAGCCTGGAGCGGCACAACCCCTTCATCGCCGAATTCGACGACGGCATCTTCTCCGGCCGCGTGGGCCTGATGAAACCGGGCGCACCGATCTTCCAGCTCGCCCAACGGCGATTCAACCTTGCGCCCGAACTGACGGTCTTCATCGACGACCACACCGGCAACATCGACGCCGCGCGGGCGCTGGGATGGCAGGGCGTGCAGTTCGAAAGCGCAGCCCAATGCGCGGGCGAACTTCGCGCACTCGGCTGGCGCTGACGCCGCGGCGCTGTCCTACATCGCGCCGGGCATTGTGCCGAGGCGCCGGGCGGTGGCCGCCGGTTCAAATCCCGTGGGTCGCATCGCCGATGCCAACCCCTCGAAAACACCATGTCTGACCTATCCACCCCCACGCTGGCCGCGCCCGGCGTGACCACCGCGGCGCCCAACGACGCCCGACTGGCGGCGCCCGACGCCCCGAGATCAACCACGTTCGACGTCGACTGCGCCTTGGCTTATGAAGTCAACGGCCCGACCGATTTCATCTTCCAGATCCACGCCATGGGGGGGATGGACCAGACCGTGCTGAGCGAGTCCCTGGTGGTCACCCCCGACCTACCGCGCCGTGTGTATTCGGACCCCGCCGTCGGGCATCGATTCCTGCGGATGCATGCGGACGCCGGCACGGTCGAGCTTCGATACATGGCGCGGGTGCGGCGCGACGTGCTGCCCGTCGACCTCGATGCCCTGGAGGTGCCGATCGTGCAGCTGCCGGACGAGGTGATGCACAACCTCAACCCGACCCGGTACTGCGAATCCGACCACCTCGGCCGTGCGGCCCAGCTGATGTTCGGTGGCCTGAAGGGCGGGCACGCCCGGGTGCAGGCCATCGCGGACTGGATTCACGACAACATCGTCTACCAGATCGGTGCGTCGGACGCCCGGACCACCGCGCGCGACGTGTTTGTCAACCGCGCCGGCGTCTGCCGCGACTTCGCGCATCTGGGGGTCACCTTCTGCCGTGCACTGAACATTCCTGCGCGACTGGTCGTCGGTTATGCACGCTTCGACGAGCCGCCGCCCGACTTTCATGCTGTCTTCGAGGCCTACATCGGCGGTCGATGGGTCATGTTCGATGCCACGCGCATGTCGCCCATCGATGAGCTGATCCGCATCGCGACGGGGCGCGACGCCAAGGACGTGGCCTTCGCGACGATCTATGGCCCCGCCACGATGATCGCGATGAGCCCGCTGGTCGCACCGGCCGGGTAATTCGCGCGCGGCCTGCCGCGGCCGTCGCCCGGTTCACCGGGCTGCCGCACGCTAGGGCTGCCTGGCGCGGGTGCGCCGCCATTGGCGGTCACCTGCAAATCCGGCCTCGGCGAGCGCGCGCTTGAGCGGCTCCCCGCCGTCGAGCGCACGCCTTGCCGCTGCCACGCGGATCGCCTGGACATAGGCGCGCGGCGTGCCGCCCACATGCAGCCTGAACAGGCGGGCCAGATGGCGCGGCGTCACGTGAGCGACTTCGGCCAACGCGGCGGCGCTCCAGTCGTGCGCGGGATGGCCGCAAACCGCATCCTGCACGCGGTGCACCGCGGCGTGCACGTGGTCGCGACCGGCCATCATCGGCGAGCGCTGCGGGTCGTTCAGGCCACGCCGACCGTAGACCACCATCGCCTGTGCCACCGCGGCGGCGAGCGCATCGCCGCCCTCGCGCGCGATCAAGTGCAAGGCCAGGTCGATGCCTGCGGTGATGCCCGCGCTCGACAGCACCGGCCCGTCCTCGACGAACAAGCGATCGGAAAGCACCTGTGCCGTCGGCGCCAGGCGTTGCAGGTCTGCGAGCATTTCGTGATGGGTGGTGCAGCGCCGATGACCCAGCAGGCCGGCGTCGGCGGCCAGCAGCGCACCGGCACAGACCGTCATGAGTTGAATGCCGTCGCCCAGGCGCGGCGCCACCGTGCGCGCGAGCCAGCGTCGGGTCTGCGCCCAGGCGGCGGGCAGCGGTGTGCGCAGTGCGCTTTCCTCGCCGCTCGGCTGGCCCATCAGCACGACACAGGCGGCGTCCGGCAACGATGCCGGCAGCACCTCCAGCGCGCCGAGCGTCGCACCGATGGACGTCATCGCCTGCGCCCGCGGCCCGGCATAGCGCAGCCGCCAGTGCGGCGCCCTATCACGCCGCGCCAACTGCTGATTGGCCAGGCGGAACGCCTCCGCCGGCCCTGCCAGATCGAGCAGCAGGGTAGACGGCAGGACGACGAAGACGACGTCGATCATCGGGCGCGCTGCAGGGCCTCGTCGACCGAGCACAACGTGGCAAAACGACCGGCCAGCACGGTGGCGGTGCGCTCGCGGATCTGCGCCGCCGTCAGCGTGCCGCCGAACGGCGTTGCCATGTCGAACGTCAGCGTCGCCTCGGTGACGTAGTCGACCTCCCATCCTTCGTCGCTGGCATGGCGTGCGGTGGTCTCGCAGCATTGCTCCGTGCGGATGCCCGCGACGATGAGTCGGCGCACGCCCTGTTGATGCAACCAGATGCCCAGCCCCGTACCCACCAGCGCGCTGTGCCGGTGCTTCTCGAACGTGGCTGCGGCGTCGAACGGCGCGAGACCGTCGATCGGGCGGATCAGGCCACTTTCCGGCGCAAAGGGGTTGTCGGCCGACCGCGGCCCGTCGGTGTGGAAGATGCGCAGCACCGGCACGCCGCGGTCGGCGCAGCCGGCGACCAGCGCGTTGGTGCGTTCGAGAAAAGGCACGGCTTCGGAAGCGGACCAATACGGACGGTGGCGGAAGGATTCCTGCACATCGATCAGCAAGAGGGCGGTATTCATGATGGACTCCTGGTTTGGGAGTCTGCATCGTGCCCCGCCCGGGCCTCGGACGCAGCCCGGTTTCCGGACCGGATGCGGACCATTTCGGACATCTTCTTGCTGGCGCCGTCTGTACGACGCTCCGCCCACTGCACCGCCTTGGCCGCGCGGGTGCTCATTTCAGCGCATCGATGAACCGCTGAAGCACGCCGGGGGCCTGCGGGGCGGCACCGGGGACGCCGGACGGCAAGGCGCCCATCGGCCCCTGCATGGCCATCTGCATCTGCATGTGCAGCATCTGTGCGGCCTGCGGCGCGAGGCGGTGCATCTCGGCCATCACCGCCTGCAGCCGGTCGCCGCGTCCGGTCATGCGATACAGCCACGCCAGGCCGGCCAGGAAGCTCGGTTCGCGCGGGTTGAGCTCGGCCGCCTTCAGCAGGTCGCGCTCGGCATCGGCCGGGCGCTGCATCTGCATCAGCAGCTGGCCGCGCGACGACCAGCTGCGCCCGTCCTGTGGCGTCATGCGTACCAGGCGATCGAAATATTCGAGCGCCTGGGCAAACCGCCCGCTCTGCATGTGCAATTGGCCGAGCAGGCCGGTGGCCTCGACCGAGTCCGGGTTGTCCTGCAACGCCAGCTCGACCTGCTGTGCAGCCGGGTCCAGGCCGCCTTGCGCCAGATGGCAGCGCGCCAGCGCCAGGCGTGTGAAGTGATCGCGCGGGTCGATCCGCAGCGCCTCGTCGAAGGCCGCCACGGCATCCTGCAGCCGCATCATCGTGGCCAGGATCTGGCCGCGGTGCGAATGGAAGGCCGCATTGCCGGGCCGCAGGCGGATGGCCTCGTCGATGGCCTTCAGCGCTTCCACGGTGTTGCCATTGCGGACCATCAGCGTCGACCACACGCCGTGCACCTGGGCGTCGTGCGGGTTGTCCTTCAGGCAGGCCTGAAGCTGCTTGGCAGCCTCCGCGACGCGGCCCTTCTTGAGGTAGACCATGGCCAGGTTCGTGCGCAGCGCCTTGTCCTTGGGCACGTGTTCGAGCAGGGCCTCGCCGGTGGCCAGCGCGTCGTCGTCCATCTCGCGCCGCATGTAGTGCATCGTCAAACCGTACAGCGCCGCCACGTTTTGCGGGTCCAGGCGCACCGCCTCGCGCAGGTGTTCGATCGCCTGGGTCGCGTCGCCCTCGGCGCCGGTGTCCTCGGCGCGCTGCGTCAAGGCGCTGGCCCACACCAGCTGGCCCAGTGAATCGTCCGGGTGGCGCGCCGAGAACGCGGTGGCCGATTGCAGCGCCGTGCCGTGCTGCCGGCGCGCCAGCGCGGCCTGTGCCTGCAGCAGCTCGGTACGGTCGAGCTGGGTCTGCAGCAGGGCCCGGTCGGCCCGGATCACGTCGGCATCGGCAGCCGGGCCCGCGCCTTCGACCAGCCCGCGCAACGTGGCCTTGAGCGAGCCGTACGGGTCGAGCACCGGCGACGGGAGCGGCACACCCGCAGCCCGGTCGCAGGCGTGGTGCAGCGTGGCGGCAAAGATGTCGAAATCGTCGTAGCGGAAGAGGTGGAAGCGCTCGGGGTACAGCGCCGCCAGCTCGGCCACCATCGACGATGGCGGCTCGTCGCGCCACAGCCCCCAGTAGATGCCGGGGCCGAAGGACTCGGGGCGCGCGAGGTCCGCCTTCAGCGGCCCCATGATGGAGTGGTCGCGCCCGCCGTAGCCCAGCGCCAGCAGGCCGTAGCTCTGCGTGATCTGCTCGAACTTGACCTTCATGTTGCCGCCCAGCTCCTGCAGCTCCTGCGCGGTGTGCTTCTGGTGCACGAACAGGTAGTCGCCATGCAGCTTGATCACCTTGGGGCGCTGCGATGCGAGGCTCACACTCATCACCTCGGAATCGGCCGCGCAGACCACCGGCACGACGCCGGCATAGGTGGAGAGCGCCTCCGCCAGCAGGTTGTCGAAATTCGTCGTCAGCGCAACCCTGAACCAGTCGTGCGCGATCAGATTGGCCAGGTAGAGGTAGCCCCAACCGGGCCTCCCGCTGGCCACCTTGCGCTCGATGTAGTTCTGGCGCAGCTGCGGATTCGGATACAGCTCGGCGAACAACGCCGAGTACTCGTTCTCCTGGCGGTACCAGTCCTGCTGTTGGCACCACGCCGCCAGCGGCTCGGCCGTGCGGGCGTAGCGGTGCGCCATGGCACGCCATTCGTCGATCATCGCGCCGGCCGCTGGAACGCCGGAACTCACCGACGCACCGGCGCCGAGGAAGAGTGCAAGACGCTGCTTGCTCTCGGTCACGATCTGGATGACCTGGTCCTCGAACATTTCACGGAGCATGGCGGCATCGAGCGGGAACGGTGCCGCCCATCGTGGGGGCCGTGCGCGGCGCTGTCAACGCCCTATGCGTGCGCGCTGCATGACGCCGCCTCCGGCGGCCCGCGTCAGCCCGCGCCTTCTTCGATCAGTCCGCGCTTGCGCAGCATGGGCTCCACCTGCGGTGGGCGGCCGCGGAAGCTTTCGAAGGCCTGCGCCGGCGGCAGGCTGTTTCCACTCGAATAGATGAACCGGTGCAGTGCCTGCGCCACCTGCGCGTCGAACGGGTCACCGGCTTCGACGAAGGCATCGAAGCCGTCGGCATCGAGCACCTCGGCCCAGAGGTAGACGTAATAGCCGGCCGCGTAGCTCGACCCCGAGAAGAGGTGCTGGAAGTGCACCAGCCGGTGGTTCAGGCCCACACCCGGCGGGAGCCCGAGCTTTTGCAGCGTGTGCGCCTCGAAGGCGCACAGGTCGGCTGGCGGCTCGGCATCGGGCAGGGCATGCACGGCCAGGTCGACGAGCGCACTGGCCGTGTAGCGCACGGTCTCGTAGCCTTGGTTGAAGCGGCGCGCGCGGTGCAAGCGCGCAATCAGATCGTCCGACATCGGCTCGCCCGTGCGCCAGTGGCGCGCGTGGCGCTTGAGCACCGCGGGCTCGGACAGCCAGTGTTCGAAGATCTGCGAGGGGAGTTCGACGAAATCGCGCAGCACCTGCGTGCCGGACAGCCGCTCGTAGGTCACGTTGCTCAGCAGGCCGTGCAGCCCGTGGCCGAATTCGTGGAACAGCGTGCGCACGTCGTCCATCGACAGCAGCGTGGGCTCGCCCGGTGCGCCTTTGGCGAAGTTGTTGTTGTTCAGGATGACCGGCCGCTCGACGCCGCCGCGCGGGGCATTCCGGTTCTGCCATTGCAGCGAGCTCATCCACGCGCCGCTGCGCTTGGTGGGGCGCGCAAAGTTGTCTTGGAGAAAGATGCCGACGGGTTCGCCGTCGGCGCGGTACACCTCGTAGGCCTTCACGTCGGGGTGGTACACGGGCAGGTCGGCCCGGGCCTCGAAGCGCAGGCCGAACAGGCGTTGTGCGCAGTCGAACGCCGCCTGCACCATGTGTTCGAGGCGGAAGTACGGCTTGAGCTCGGCGTCGTCCAGCGCGTAGCGCGACACACGGACCTTCTCGGCCCAGAAACGCCAGTCCCACGGTTCGATCGAGGTGTCGGCGCCGGCACCGGCGTCGACCATGACTTCGCGCAGCATGCGGCGTTCGCGTTCCACCGCGTCCAGCGCACGCGGCCAGACCTGGTCGAGCAAGCGGGTCACGGCCTCGTGGGTGCCGGCCATCGTGTCGGCCAGCGCATAGTCGGCGTAGTTCGTATAGCCGTGCAGGCGTGCCTGCTCGTTGCGCAACGCCAGGATGCGCCGCGCCACGCTGCGGTTGTCGTGCTCACCAGGATGCTCGCCGCGGCCGACCCAGGCTCGCCAGGCCTGCTCGCGCAGGTCGCGCCTTTCGGAGAACGTGAGGAACGGCACCACGAGCGAGCGGCTCAGCGTGATGACCTGGCCGTCCGGCAGGCCGCGCTCCGACGCCGCCTGCCGGGCCGCGGCCCGAACGAAATCGGGCAGCCCCGCCATCTCCGCCTCGCCATGCAGCACGAGCATGTAGGAGGCTTCGTCGTGCAGCACGTTCTGCGCGAACGTGGTGGTCAACGCGGCCAGCTCTTCCATCACCTGGCCATAGCGCGCCTGCGCTTCGCGTTCCATGCGCGCGCCGGCCCGCACGAAGTCGAGATGCACACGCTCGAGCAGGCGCCGTTGCTCCGGCGACAGGGAGGCGGCATCGCGGCCGCGGTGCAGCGCGTCGATTCGGGCAAACAGTGGCGCGCTCATGTAGATCGCGTTCGTGTGCGCGGCCAGCGGCGCCGCCATGCGCCGCTGCACCGCCTGCAGCTCGGTCGACGTTTCCGACGCCGTGAGGTTGTAGAAGACCTGTTCGACGCGCGACAGCAGCCGCCCGCCGCTGTCGAAGGCCGCCAGCGTGTTGTCGAATGTGGGTGCATCCGCGCGGCGTGCGATGGCGTCGAGCTCGTTGCGGTGCGCGCGCATCGCCGCCACGAACGCCGGCTCGAAATGCTCGCTGCGGATCTCGCCGAACGGCGGCAATCCGTGGGGCGTGTCCCAGTGGTCGAGCAAGGGGTTGTCTGAGGCGCGGCGCTTGTCCATGGGGAGCTTCCGGTGGGGCCATTTGCGGGGGTTCGTATCCATCATGCCACCGCGCGCCGACCCCTCGCGCGGGGTGGAAACACCAAGGCGAACACGCGCACAATCGTGGCCGGTGGCCCGCGTCATGGGCCATTGCGGGGGCCGGGATGCGAATCATCAAGTGGCTGGCGGGCATCGTCGTCTTGCTGGGATTGGTGCTGGTGGTGGGCGGGTGGGCATTGCCGTCGACCTTTACCGTCAGCCGCAGCGTCGTCGTCCAGGCCACCGCCGACAAGGTCGACGAGCTGGTGGCCGACCCGCGCCGTTGGAAGGAGTGGAGCGTGTGGAACCGGCGCGACCCGGCCATGGAGATCGTCTATTTCGGCCCCGACCGGGGAACCGGGGCCGGGTGGGCCTGGAAGAGCAAATCCGAAGGCGACGGCAAAATGACCTTCACCGCGGCGCAGGCCGGCCAGCACGTGGCGTTCGACCTCTACTTTCCGGACATGGACAGCACGTCGAAGGGCGAGCTGGTTTTTTCGCCCGACAGCAACGCCACGCGCGTGACCTGGACGATGCACGGCGACTTTGGCCGCAACCCGCTGATGCACTGGTTCTCGCTTTTCGCCGACCGCATGGTCGGCCCGGATTTCGAGGCGGGTCTGGCCAACCTCAAGGAAGTGGCCGAAAAGAAGTGAAGGCAAGGAACCGAAAGCACATGTGGCACTGAAATCGACCATCTACAAGGCCCAGCTCCAGATCGCCGACATGGACCGGCAGCTCTACGCCGACCACACCCTCACCCTCGCATTGCACCCGTCCGAAACCGAGGAGCGCATGATGGTGCGCCTGCTGGCGTTTGCACTGAACGTGCCGCACGACACGCACCGTGGTGCGCTGCAATTTGCGCGCGGCCTGTCCGACACCGAAGAGCCGGACCTGTGGCAGCACGATCTCACGGGCCAGCTCGTTCACTGGATCGAGGTGGGCCAGCCGGACGACCGGCGCATGGCCAAGGCCTGCGGGCGCGCCGAGCGCGTCTCGATCTTTACCTACGCGAGCGCGGTGCCGGTCTGGTGGGCCGGCATCGAGAACAAGCTCACGCGCCTGACCAACCTTTCGTTGTGGCAGTTGCCGGCGGACCAGAGCCAGGCCCTGGCCGGGCTCGCGCAGCGGGCGATGCAGTGCCAGTTGACGATCCAGGACGGGCATGTATGGGTCAGCACCGACCGCACGAGCGTCGAGGTGGCGCCGCGGCTGCTGATGGGCCCGCGCGAGCGCGGCTGACACCGAACAACGACACCATGATCAACCCCCTCATCCGACCGTGCGCACGCTGGTGCGCCGCTCTGCTGCTTGCCATGAACGCACCGATCGCACCCGCCCAGACCACCGCTGACGCCGACCCCTACCTCTGGCTCGAGAACGTGCAGGGCGAGCGTGCCCTGGCCTGGGTGCGCGAACGCAACGCCGAGGCGCGCAAGCGGCTCGAAGCGTGGCCCGCGTTCGACACCGCGCGCACGCGCATCCGCGAGATCCTCGATTCGCGCGACCGCATCCCCGCCGTCTCGCGCCGTGGCGCCTACCTCTACAACCTGTGGCAGGACGCCGCCAACCCGCGCGGCCTGTGGCGCCGCACCACGCTGGAGGAATACCGCAAGGCGCAGCCCGCCTGGGAAACGGTGATCGACGTCGATGCCCTGGGCAAGGCGGACGGCGAAAACTGGGTCTGGCATGGCGCACAGTGCCTGGGGCCGGACTACAACCTCTGCCTCGTGAGCCTGTCTCGCGGCGGCGCCGATGCCAGCGTGGTGCGCGAGTTCGACATCGCGGCGCGCAAGTTCGTCGACGGCGGCTTCACACTGCCCGAGGCCAAGAGCGATGTCGCCTGGATCGACCGCAACACCGTCTACGTGGGCACCGATTTCGGTCCCGGTTCGCTCACCGACTCGGGCTACCCGCGTGTCGTCAAGCGCTGGAAACGCGGCGAGCCGCTGGCGCAGGCCGAGACCGTTTTCGAGGGCCGCAAGACCGACGTGGCCGCGAGCGCGTCGGTCGACCTGACACCCGGCTTCGAGCGCACGACCTTCACACGCGCACCGGACTTCTACAACACCGAGACGACGCTGCTCGTCGCCGGCAAGCAGGTGCCCTTGCAGAAGCCGAGCGACGCCAATGTGTCGTTCTGGTATGCACACGCCCTGGTCGAGTTGCGCAGCGATTGGAAGCAGGGCGACACGACCTGGCCGCGCGGGTCGCTGCTGGCCGCCGATGCGAGCGACTTCATCGCCGGCAAGCCGCAGTTCACGGCGCTGTTCACCCCTACGGCCGCCCGTTCGCTGGCTGGCTTCACGGCCACGCGGTCGACCGTGCTCGTCAACGTGCTCGACAACGTGGCCAGCCGGCTCGAGGAATGGCGGCCGCAGGCCAAGGCCGGCTGGGCCCGGCGCGAGGTGAAGGCGCCGTTTCCCGGCACGCTGTCGGTCGCTTCGTGGAGCGACCCGATGCTGAAGGACGATGCGTTGGCGGAGGCCTACACCGTCAGCTATACCGATTTCCTGACGCCCGACACCCTGTACCTCGCGCGAACGGGGTCTGATGCGCGCGAGAAGCTCAAGGCGCGGCCCGCGTTCTTCGACAGCGACGGGATGAAGGTGGAGCAGCGCTTCGCTTCATCGAAGGACGGCACGCGCGTGCCGTATTTCGTCGTCTGGCCAAAAGGCGCCACGGCCGACGGCAACAACCCGACCTTGCTCTACGGTTATGGCGGGTTCGAGCAGAGCATGCAGCCCTGGTATTCGGGCGGCTTCGGCACCGCCTGGTACCAGCGCGGCGGTGTGCTCGTGGTCGCCAACATCCGTGGCGGTGGCGAGTTCGGGCCCGCCTGGCACCAGGCCGCGGTCAAGGCCCACAAGCAACGCAGCTACGACGACTTTGCCGCCGTGGCCGAAGATCTGGTGAAGCAGCGCATCACGAGCCCCCGGCACCTGGGCATCGAGGGCGGCAGCAACGGTGGACTTCTCGTCGGCGCGGTCATGCTGCAGCGGCCGGACCTGCTGGGCGCCGTGGTCTGCCAGGTGCCGCTGCTGGACATGCAGCGCTATCACAAGCTGCTCGCCGGCGCGAGCTGGATGGCCGAATACGGCGACCCGGACCAACCCGCCGAATGGGCCTTCATCTCGAAGTACAGCCCTTACCAGAACGTGAAGGCAGGTGTGAAACTGGCGCCGGTGCTGTTCATCACGAGCACCCGGGACGACCGCGTGCACCCCGGCCACGCCCGCAAGATGGCGGCGCGCATGCTCGAGCAGGGGCACGAGGTCGTCTATTACGAAAACATCGAGGGCGGCCACGGCGGCGCGGCGGACAACGCCCAGCGCGCCGACATGACGGCACTCGAATTCGCGTTCCTCTGGCAGCAGCTCGACCGCCGCTCGGCGGTGCCGGCCAAGCCGTCGCGCGACGCCTCGCGCTAAGATTTTGGAGGCGCTGCGGCCCCTATCATTTGGCTTGATGACACAACAACGCAAGGAGGGCGCATGGATTGGTTCGTCGCCGCGCTGAAGAAATATGCCGTCTTCGCGGGTCGTGCGCAGCGCGCCGAATACTGGTACTTCATGCTCTTCTACATGCTCGTCGCGCTGATCCTGGGTTTTCTGGACGGGATCGCCGGCACGACCGTCGGCCAGGGCAACGAAGCCATGGGGCTGCTGTCGCTGTTGTTCGTGCTGGCGATGTTGTTGCCGTCGCTCGCCGTCAGCGCGCGACGGTTGCATGACACCGGGCGCAGTGCATGGTGGATGTTGATCGGCTTCGTGCCGCTGGTGGGGGTGCTCGTGCTGCTCGTGCTGGCGGCGCTCGACGGCGAACCGGGCACCAACCGGTTCGGGCCGAACCCCAAGGAAGCGGGCATTCGGTCGCTGTGAGCGTGCGCGACCTTCAGCCTTCCAGCGACGCACCGCCGGACGTCGTCCACAACGAAGTGGCGTGCCGGTTCGAGGCCCGTGTCGACGGGCTGATGTGTGTGTGCGTCTATCAGCGCAGCGGCAACACGCTGCTGCTGACCCACACCGAGGTGCCCCCACCGTTGGCCGGACGTGGCATCGCGGCGGTCCTGGTACAGGCCACGCTCGACTGGGCGCGGTCTCAGGGCCTGCGCGTAAGGCCCTTGTGCAGCTACGTCTCGGTGTACATGCGCCGGCATCCCGAGACGCGGGACCTGCTGGCGTGAGGTTGGCGGCTGTTTGCTGTTCCACCGCTGCTCGATTTATGACGAAAGTGCGGCGATAGCAGGCGGCAAAAAAGAGCGCGCAATCTCGACCGCTATCGGCC
>JAHECD010000172.1 GCA_024641945.1 Rubrivivax sp.
TCGGCGCTTTGCGGGCATTCGCGTTCGAAGCCTTGTGCGGGATCAGGGCGCCGGGGCGCTCTCTTGCGCTCATGTCCCCCGGCTCGGCCTGCGGCCGACCCTCCTCCTTTACTTCGCTCCAGAGAACGCCCCGCCACCCTGATCCGATGCGTGTGGGCGGTTCGACGGTGGCGCGCCCACCCGGTGTCTGGCCGAGGACGGCGGGCGAGTGCCGCAGCGAAGTAAAGGAGGAGGGCTGGGCGCAGCCCGGTCCGGGGGACATGAGCGGAGGCACTCGCGCGGCGGCCTCGGCCCGCGCAACGTCTCCAACCCAATGTACGAACGACCGCAACGGGCCGAAAGCCGCGGGTCGATGGCAGCAGAAGTGAAGTCGACCGATCATTTGAGCAGCACCAGGCTGAGTTGCGGGTAGGCGACCAGCAGGCACAGCACGGCCAGCATCGTGAGGGTGAAGGGGGCGGTGCCGCGGAAGATGTCGCCCAGCGAGATGGGCACGGTGTCGCCCAGCGTGCTCTTGACGACATAGGCGCTCAGCCCGAACGGCGGGGTCAACAATCCGATCTCGACTGCAACCACCGTGACGACGCCAAACCACACGAGGTTGAGATTGAACTGCTCGGCCACCGGCAGCATCAGCGGCAGCACGATCAGCAGGATCGACGACGAATCGATCACGGTGCCCAGCAGCAGGATCAGCACCACGTAGATCAGCAGGAACATCGCCACGCCGAAGCCGGCCGCGGCCATCCAGCCGACCATCGCCTGCGGCGTGCCGCTCATCGCCAGCATGCGCGTGTAGATGTTGGCGCAGATGATCAGGAAGCTCACCGACACGGTGACATGCCCTGTCTCGGTGAGCACGCCCCAGAGGCTGCGCCACGTGAGCTTGCGCCTCAGCAATGCGATCACGAGGGCCATCAAAGCGCCTACGGCGCCGGCTTCGGTGGCGGTGAACAGGCCGGCATAGATGCCGCCGAGCACGGCAGCGATGAGTGCGACGATCGGCACGAACTTGCCGGTCATCTCGCGCAGGGTCATCAGCGGCTCGTCGCCGGAGGCCGTGTCATGCGGGCGGGCAAACACCATGCCCGGCCACCAGGTGGCGAGCACCAGGATCAGCAGCGTGTAGGCCACGGCCAACAGCAAGCCCGGCACGATGCCGGCGGTGAACAGGTCGCCCACCGACTGGTTGGAGAGGAACCCGTAGAGGATCATCAGCAGGCTGGGCGGGATCAACATGCCGAGCACCGACGACCCTGCCACCACGCCGACCGCAAAGCGCGGCTGGTAGCCGAAGCGCAGCATCTGCGGCACCGCCACCCGCGAGAAGACGGCGGCCGACGCAATGGAGATGCCGGTGATGGCGGCAAAGATCGCGTTTGCGGCCACCGTGGCGACGCCCAGGCCGCCACGGATGCGGCGGAAGGCCTGGTTGGCGACGTCGAATGCGTCCTTGCCGACATCGGCATAGGCCACCAGAAAGCCTGTCAAGACGAACAGCGGCACGACACCGAAGATGTGGCTCGCGATCGAGTCGCTCACCGCCTGCGCGAGCAGGTTGGCGGCGATCTCCACGTCGCCGCGGATCAGCCACACGCCGACGAAGCTGAGCAGGCCGAGTGTGATGGCCACGTGCATGCCGGCATAGATGAAGGCCAGCATCAGCACCAGCGAGCCGAGCGCGATGGTGACGTTGCTCATTTGGAAGTCTCCGGCCCGCCTGCGCGCATGCGCTGCAGATCGGCCCAGGCCAGCATCAGGTAACACAGCGCCGTCACGGCCAGTCCGAGCAGCGTGATCAGGCGTATCGGCCAGACCGGCGCCTGGAAGTCGCCCACGGCGCCGACGTATTCGCGGATCCGCACGGCCTCGACGAGCGGGCGCCAGCTGGCCCAAAGGATCACGCCGAGCAGCGCGGCGCCGATCAGGTGGTAGGTCGCGTGCAGGGCGTCGTGCAGGCGCGGGCTCGAGGCGGCCAGCTGGTCGAGCAGCACGTCGGCGCGCGTGAAGCGCCCGACCCGCAGCGTATCGGCAAGCTGCAGGAAGACGATGCCCACGATCGACAGCGCCACCAACTCGGGCACGCCCCGCACCGGCGCGGACAGCAGGTTGCGGCCCAGCACGTCGGCATTGATCAGCACCATCAGCGCCAGGATCCACAACGTGCCCAGCGCGTTCATCACGCCGGTCACGCGGTGCAACCCGTACGGCAGCGTGCCACCGTAGGAATTGCGTGCCGACATGGGCTCCAACTCACTTGCTCCAGTCGCGCGGAAGCTTGGTGCCGGCCTTGGCCAGCGTGGCCATGTAGGCGTTCAGCACGTCGCCGGCGGGCAGGCCGCGGCCCTGCGCGTCGGCGGCCCAGGCCTTGGCCACGGGGCCGAGCGAGTCGGCCCAGCGCTTGCGTTCGGCGTCGCTCAGGTCGCTGACCTTGGCGCCCGCGTCGACCATCTTCTGCAGCAGCGCGCCGACGGCGGCGTTCTGCGTCTTCGCGTAGGTCTCCATCCAGACCTCGCCGGCTTCCTGGAAGGCCTTCTGCACCTCGGGCGGCAGCTTGTCGAAGCGGCTCTTGCTCATCGCCACGCCGCCCGCGAACATCGCGCCGAAATTGACCTTCGTGACGTACGGTGCCACCTCGTGCAGCTTGGCGCCCCACGCGCCGGTGGTGAAGACGAGCGCACCGTCGGACACACCCGACTTGATGTCCTCGTAATAGGTGTTGAGCGAGCCGGCGACCGCCACCGCGCCGGTGCCGCGCACCCAGTTGGCAGACGGGCCCGGCGCACTGAGCTTCTTGCCCTGCAGGTCCTCGAGCTTGGCGATCGGGAACTTGCTCCAGACGTGGTACGTGTCGAGCGCCATGCCACCGAGGTAGACGAGCCCGTTCTTCGTCCACGCGTCGCCCATCGCCGGCACCGTGTGCTGCAACTCCGCCACGGTCTTGCTGACGAGGCCCACGTCGTCGGTGCCGAAGGGCGTGAAGTAGCTGATGTTCTGCAGCGGGAATTTCGGCGCCTCGAAGATCGTGCTGACGATGGCGAGGTCGGCCACGCCGTCGGCCACGCCCTTCGACTCCGACCCGAGCTTCAGCAGCGTGCCGCCCCAGGCCTTGGTCCATTCGATCTTGTACTTGCCGCCAGCGGCGGCCAGGCGTTTGTCCACCTCGGGGATCAGCACCTCGTCGGTCAGCTTGACCCAGAGAAAGACGGGCGGGTGCCCCGCGGCGGCGGTGAGCTTGATCACCTGCTGCGCGGCGGCGGGCGTGGCAGTCAAGGCGCCGAGCACGCCGATGACGGCGGTCAGGGCGGCGGCATGGGTGGCCTGCAAGAAGAGGCGGCGTCTTTGGATCATCGTGGTCTCCTGGTGGTCGTGATGGTCGTGGTGGACGTGGTGGTCGTGGCGGGAGAGCGGGCCCGGCGTGGGGGGGCGCTGGTGCGTGTGGCACGCAGGCCGCCTTCGATGAAGTCGAGCAGGCGGTCGCGTGCCTGCGGATCGTTGGCGCGCGCGCTGCCGCGTGAAAGTCTTTCCACACGGTGGTCGCTCAGGTGATGCAGCAGCGCACCGAGCGCGAATTGGTAGCCCCACGCCGCATCGGCGGGTGTCGACCCCGGCAGCGCCCCCTGCAAAGCGTCGACGAACGCGTGTGCCATCGGGTCGAAATGGCGCCGCAGCACCTCGTCGGCTTCGGGCGAGGCATAGGCCAGTTCGCGCGCCACGAGGAGTGCATAGAACTCGCCTTCGGGGCTCGCGCGCAGTCGCAGCACGGGATTCACGAACGCTTCGACGATGTGGCGCAGCAGTTGATCGCCACCGGCTTGCACCGCGGCCCTGAGGCCGGCCAGCCGCTCGTCGATGGTGGTGCTCCAGTGCTGGAAGATGGCCGCAAAAAGTTCGTGCTTCTGGCCGAAGTAATAACCCACCAGCGCGAGCGGCACGCCGGCCTCTTCGGCGATCTGCCGGATCGATACCGCGTGGTAACCGCGCTGCGCAAAAAGCCTCTCGGCGGCGAGCAGGATCGTGTCCTTGCGGCCGGTTTGCACGGGCGCGGCACGGCGCGAGGTTAGGGTCGGCGCCCGCACGGCGGTCGTCGTGGCGGGTCTCGTGACAGCCGTGCCGGCGGCCGGTCGCCTCGCGGAAGTGCTCATGGCTTCGGGCTCAGCGTGTCATGGCGCTGCTGCTCGCCTGGGCAGTCAAGCAGGGGCCCGGGGGCCGCCGTGGCCTTGGCGAATCGATCCGCTCCGGGCACGGGTCGCAACCGTGCCCGACCGGCGGCGCTAGAAACAGGCGCTTCCATGGGGCCCGATTGAACGATCGTACAAACGTCTTGTACAACCGTGCAAACCCGGTGCAATCCGCGTGCGGACCTGCCTGCTCAGTCGGCAGCGGACAGGGCCGCCATCTCCTCCGGTGAGAAACCGGCGCGTTGGCGTGCCTCCAGATTGAACGGCCCTTTCAGGCGGGGCGCGCCGTGCCGTTGGGCCAGCACCGCGTAGTGCGCCAACGGGTCGAGCCCCTCGCGTGCACAGAGCCAGCGGTACCAGTGATTGCCGATGGCCACGTGGCCCACCTCGTCGCGCAGGATGACGTCGAGGATCGCGACCGCGCGCAGGTCACCGGCCTGCGCGAGCTTCTTCTGCATCGGCGGCGTCACGTCGAGGCCACGTGCCTCGAGCGTGCGCGGCACCAGGGCCATGCGCGCAATCGGGTCGGCGGCGGTCTTCTCGGTCATCGCCCACAGACCGTCGTGTGCGTCGAAGTCACCGTAGTCGTGGCCGAGTGTGCGCAGGTGCTCGCGCACGAGGCCGAAGTGCACGGCCTCCTCCGACGCGACGCCGAGCCAGCCGCGGTAATAGTCCGGCGGCAGCCCCGCAAAGCGCCAGACGGCGTCGAGCGCCAGATTGATGGCGTTGAACTCGATGTGGGCCACCGCGTGCATCAGCGCGGCGCGGCCTTCGGGCCTGGCCATCGACCTGCGGGCCAGGGCAGCAGGTGGCACGAGGGACGGCCGCACCGGCCGCCCGGGCAACGTTTGCGACGTTGCCGGGCACGCGTTCGGGTCAACCGCCGCGCCGGCACGGCAAGCGGCCCAGGCCGCCTGCACGGCAGCCACCTTGGCATCGGGCCCGCACTCGGCCAAGGCCTCGAGGGCACGCTGTCGGATCTCCATCCCTAGAATTATCGATTCTCCACATTTCCGAAAGCACGCCATGGCCCTGTATGCCCTCGACGACGATACCCCGCGTGTGCCGGCCAACGCCTGGGTGGCCGAGAACGCCACCGTGGTCGGGCGCGTGGTGATGGGCGAGGAATCGAGTGTCTGGTACGGCACCGTCGTGCGTGGCGACAACGCCTCCATCACGATCGGCCGCGCGACCAACATCCAGGAGAACAGCGTGCTGCACGTCGACGAAGGCGTGCCACTCGTGCTGGGCGACAACGTGAGTGTCGGCCACCAGGTGATGCTGCACGGCTGCACGGTGGGCGACGGGTCGCTCATCGGCATCCAGGCCGTGGTGCTCAACGGCGCAAAGATCGGGCGCAATTGCCTCGTCGCCGCCGGCAGCGTCGTCACCGAAGGCAAGGAGTTCGAGGACGGCACGCTCATCATGGGCTCGCCCGCCAAGGCGGTGCGGGCGCTCTCTCCGGAGCAGATCGAGCGCCTGCAGTGGATCGCGCGCCACTACGTGGACAACATGGCACGCCACCGGCGCGGCGCGAAGAAGATCGCCTGATGGACGAACTTCACAAGTTCCTGTTCGAAGGCCTGCCGGTGCGCGGCATGCTGGTGCGGCTGGGCACCGGCTGGCGCGAACTGCTGCGACGGCGCGACCCGGCGCACGGTGGCACCGGCGCCTATCCTGCGCCCGTGCGCACGTTGCTCGGTGAGATGGCCGCGGCGAGCGTGCTGATGCAGTCGAACATCAAGTTCAACGGCGCGCTGATCCTGCAAATGCACGGCGACGGGCCGATCAAGCTGGCGGTGGCCGAGGCGATGCCGGACCTGAGCTTTCGCGCGACCGCCAAGGTGGTGGGCGACGTGCCACCCGGCGCGCGGCTCGAGGCCCTGCTCAACGTGCACGGCAAGGGGCGCTGCGCGATCACGCTCGACCCGCTCGAACGCCTGCCGGGCCAGCAGCCTTACCAGGGCGTGGTGCCGTTGCATGGCGACCAGCGCGAGCCGCTGCAGGAGCTGAGCCAGGTGCTCGAGCATTACATGCTTCAGAGCGAGCAGCTCGATACACGGCTGGTGCTGGCGGCCAACGACGACGTCGCGGCCGGCCTGCTGATCCAGCGCCTGCCGGTGGAGGGAGAAGGCAATCTCGGCGTCCGGAACGAGGACGAGATCGGCCTGAACGAAGGCTTCAACCGCATCGCCCATCTGGCGGCGACGTTGACCAAGGACGAATTGACCGGTCTGGACGTCGAAACCATCCTGCGCCGCCTCTTCTGGGAAGAGCGGGTGTTGCGCTTCGAGCCGCAGTCGGCGCGCTTCGCGTGCAGCTGTTCGCGCGAGCGGGTGCGCGGCATGCTGCGCGGGCTGGGCGAGGACGAGATCCGCAGCATCGTCGCCGAGCGCGGAGACGTGGAGATCGGCTGCGAGTTCTGCGGCAGCCAGTACCGTTTCGACGCCGTCGACGTGGGGGAGATGTTCACGCCGCC
>JAHECD010000005.1 GCA_024641945.1 Rubrivivax sp.
AAGACCTTCGATGTGTCGCTTGCCGCGCGCTACGACAAGTATAGCGACTTCGGCAGCACCTTCAACCCGAAGGTGGGCTTCAAGTTCCGGCCGATGGACCAGTTGGCAATTCGCGGGTCGTACAACACCGGCTTCCGTGCGCCGACGCTGTACGAGATTTATCAACCGAATTCACTCACCTTCACGAGCGACAATTACGATGATCCGCTGCTGTGCCCGGGCGGTACGCCGGTGGCCGGCACGTCCGGGGGTGTGGTTTGCGGTCAGCAGGTCTTGCAGCGCAACAGCGGGCCAGTGGGGATCGGTGGCAAGGCCTCCGATCTGAAGCCCGAGAAGTCGAAGCAGTTCTCGATCGGCCTTGTCTTCCAGCCGATGAACAACCTCAGCATCACCGCCGACTACTGGCAACTGAAGATCGACAACCTGATCAACGGGCTGCCGGAACAGGCGATCTTCGGCGATCCCACCAAGTATGCGGGGCGGTTCGTGCGATGCAGCGCCGTGCGCGATGGTCTGTACCCGGGCATCGGCCTCGGGGACATCGACGCCTGCGCCAGCCTGACCGCGACGCAAGACCCGATTGCGTTCATCAATACGCCGAACGAAAACCTCGGCAACCTGAATGTCAACGGCGTGGACTTGTCTGCGATCTGGCGGCTGCCGGCACAGTCGTTCGGCACCTTCACCGTCAGCATGGACGGCACCTACATCACGAAGTACGAGTACCAGCGCGAGAAGGGTGGTGCGTACATCGATGCGGTGGCCCGTTATTCGGACAACGCGCCGGTGTTCCGCTGGCAGCATGTGCTGTCGGTCAACTGGGCGCAGGGCCCCTGGAGTGCGGGTCTGTACCAGCGCTTCAAGAGCGGCTACACGGACGCTGACGACACCAGCAAGGTGGGTTCGTACACGCTGCACGATCTGTCGGTGTCGTACACGGGGATCAAGAACCTGACCCTGACCGGTGGCATCAACAACCTGTTCGACGTCGACCCGCCGAAGTCGGTCCAGAACACGACCTTCCAGCGCGGGTACGACCCCCGGTTCGCCGACTCGCTCGGCCGGACCTACATGGTGCGCGCGTCGTACAAGTTCTGAGCGTTTAACGCCCACTAGAAAGGCCGGCATATTGCCGGCCTTTTTTTGTCTTCATTTGCCGTGCCGTGCCGTGCCGTGCCCTTCGGCCCGGCGTCATGGGCTCAAATCACTTGGGTGCCAGTCGGATCGCGCCGTCGAGGCGGATCACCTCGCCATTGAGCATGTCGTTCTCGACGATGTGCTGGACCAACTTGGCATAGTCCTGCGGCGTGCCCAGGCGGCTGGGGAAGGGCACGCTGGCGGCAAGTGCGTCCTGCACCTCCTGCGGCATGCCGAACAGCATCGGCGTGCCGAAGATGCCTGGCGCGATCGTCATGTTGCGGATCCCGTTGCGGGCCAGGTCGCGTGCGATCGGCAGCGTCATGCCGACCACGCCGCCTTTGCTGGCGGCATAGGCCGCCTGCCCGATCTGGCCGTCGTAGGCGGCCACGCTGGCAGTGGAAATAAGCACGCCGCGTTCTCCGGTGGCCTCGGGCACGTTCTTGCACATCGCCTCGGCGGCAAGCCGGATCATGTTGAAACTGCCGATCAGGTTGACGGTGATGGTCTTGCTGAAGACGGCCAACGGATGAGCACCGTCCTTGCCGACCGTCTTGACCGCCGGTGCGATGCCCGCGCAATTGACGAGGCCCACCAGCTTGCCTGCAGCCACGGCCGCTATCACGACAGCCTGGCCATCCGCCTCCTGGCTCACGTCGCACTTGACGAAGACGCCGCCGATCTCTGCCGCGAGGGCCTGTCCCTTGTCGGCCTGAAGGTCAGCAATGACGACCTTGGCGCCCTGGGCCGCCAACATGCGCGCCGTGCCTTCGCCGAGGCCGGAGGCCCCACCAGTGACGATGAATACCTTGCCTGCGATGTCCATGCGAATCCTTTCGGGATCGTTCAGAGTAGATGACGTTGACTTCCATTTTGGCGCCAAAGAATCGGTCCATCGGTCCATCGGCCGATCGGAATGACGAAGGCCGCCCGTGGGCGGCCTTCATTGGCAACGCAGGGCGGGGTCAGGTGTCGAGCGCGGCAAAGGCGCGGGCCGTGATCTCCTCGACGCTGCCGAGACCCGAAATGCGCGCATAACGCGGAGCTCCGGATTCCCCGTTCCTTGCCCATGCGGAGTAGTAGTCCACCAGCGGCCGGGTCTGGCTCTGGTAGACGTGCAGCCGCTTGAGCACGGTGTCTTCCTTGTCGTCGTCACGTTGGATCAGCGGCTCGCCGGTCACGTCGTCCTGGCCCTCGACCTTGGGTGGATTGAACTTGACGTGGTACGTGCGGCCGGAGGCCACGTGCGCCCGACGGCCGCTCATGCGTTCGACGATGGCCGAATCGGGCACGTCGATCTCGAGCACCACATCGAGCTTGACACCGGCGGCCTTCATGGCGTCGGCCTGCGGGATCGTCCGCGGAAACCCGTCGAACAGAAATCCGTTCGCGCAGTCGGGCTGGGTGATGCGTTCCTTGACGAGGCCGATGATGATGTCGTCGCTGACGAGACCACCGGCATCCATCACCTTCTTGGCGGCGACACCGAGGGGGCTGCCGGCCTTGACAGCTGCACGCAGCATGTCGCCGGTGGAGATTTGCGGAATGCCGTATTTCTGGCAGATCTGCGTGGCCTGGGTGCCTTTGCCGGCGCCCGGCGGGCCCAAAAGAATCAGTCTCATCGGCGTCCTCGTTCGTAGTTGTCGCGGTCCGGGGCGTACGCACGAGCCGCGTCGCCCAGTATTTGCTCGTCTCCAGGAGAGATTATCACCCGCCCCCTTCGTGGAGCTTTCAGCGTGCTGGCGGCGCGAGCAGAGCGCGCACGCGCTCCAGGTCCTCGGGTGTGTCCACGCCCGCGCCCGGTGCGCTGGTGCTGATATGCACGGCGATGCGCTCGCCGTGCCAGAGCACGCGTAATTGTTCGAGAGCTTCTGAACGCTCGATCGGTGCAGCGGCCAGCGTCGGGAATCGGCGCAGGAATGCGGCGCGGTAGGCATAGATGCCGACGTGACGAAGCGGCGCCGGGTCCCTGGGCACGGTACCGGGGCCAGGGGCGTCGCGCCAAAATGGAATTGGCGACCGGCTGAAATACAGCGCGCGCCCAGCGGCATCGAGCACGACCTTGACGATGTTCGGATTGGCAAGGTCGGCGGGCGTTTCGATGGCATGGGCGGCGGTGCCCATCACGCATTCGGGGTGCTGGCCCAGCAGGGCCGCGCAGCGTGACACCAGCGCCGGGTCGATCATCGGTTCGTCACCCTGCACGTTGACGATCACGGCATCGCCGTCCAGCCCGAGCATCGTGCACGCTTCGGCCAGCCTGTCGCTGCCGCTCATGTGGTCGGTGCGTGTCAGCACCGATTCGACGTCGTGGGCACGGCAGGCCTCAACGATCGCTGGATCGTCGCCCGCCACCACCACACGCGCGGCGCCCGACAACGCAGCCTGCCTGGCCACGCGCACGATCATCGGCAGGCCCGCGATGTCTGCCAGCGGCTTGCGCGGCAGGCGTGTCGACGCCAGCCGCGCGGGGATCAGGACGGTGAAGTTCACGGCGCCGGTGCAGCGGGCGCAGCGGTCGGCGAGTCCGGATCGTAGCTTCGTGCCTCGGGCTCGAGCATCACCGGGATGCCATCACGGATCGGAAATGCGAGGCGGTCGGCATGGCAGGCGAGCTCGGCCTGGCGGTTGTCGGCGTCGCGCAGCACCGTCAACGGGCCCTTGCAGACCGGGCAGACCAGCAGGTCGATCAGTCGGTGGTCGATGGTCATGACGATATGGGCGCTTTCTTCAGCGGCGCGAGCCAGGCGCGCAGCGACTCGAGGGCTTCTTCAGGCAACTCGAAGTCTAACGTCACGACCAGAATCGACCCGGCATCCGGTGCGTCCGGCCGCAGCTTGACGGCGTCCTTCTCGGTCACGATCACCCGCGGTGTGGCCGGTGGCCAAGGTCGCGGGTCGAACGATGCATGGTCGGGCAGCGGCAAGCGCTTGATGTCGAGGCCGATCGACTCGAGCATGGTGAAGAAGCGTTCAGGTTCGGCCAGGCCCGCGGCCGCAAGAACAGTGTGGCCCCGCAGCGCCGCGAGCACCTGTGGACTCGGCGCCGCCCCGGCCCACCAGTCCTGCAGCGGCAATGCGCCGCTCAGTCGACGCCGCGCGAGATGGCCCGCCCAAGGCGCGCTGGGCGCCGCTGCGTTGTAGATCACCGCGCTGCGAGGTGGTGGCCGAATGTCCATGGGCTCGCGCAACGGGCCGGCCGGCAGCAGGTGGCCGTTGCCGATGCCGCGCCCGTCGAACACGATGACCTGTGTGTCACGCTCAAGCGCCAGATGCTGCAATCCGTCGTCCGAGATCACGATATCGACCTCCGGGGACTGCTGACAAAGCTTGCGCGCGGCCTCGGCACGGCGCCGACCGGTCCATACGGGCACGCCCGTGCGACGTCGAATGAGAAGTGGCTCGTCACCACACTGCGCGGCGGTCGTGTCGTTCGTCACCCGCAGTGGTGCCGTAGCCGACGAGCCGTGCCCGCGTGACACCACGCCGGGCGTCCAGCCGTCGCGACGCAGGGCCTCGACAAGTGCCATCACCGTGGGGGTCTTGCCAGCGCCGCCCACGATCAGGTTGCCCACGACGACCACCGGCACCGGCGCCCGGTCGACCTGCTGCAGGCCCAGCTTGAATGCGAGCTTTCGGGCGTACCAGAGTCCCCGGTAGACCCAGGACAGTGGCAGGAGGATCGCCGCCAACGCGGTCAGCTGCGGCTGCCACCAGGCCCGCTCGACCGCCGCGCGGATCGCCGAGCGCATCGGAATACGCGCTCAGCGGCCGCTGGCCGAGGTCTGCGCCGCGAAAGTCAGCCTGGCGAGGCCGGCCCTTCGTGCAGCGTCGAGCACGTTGATGACCGACTGGTGTGCCGCCATCGCGTCGGCCGAGACGATGACGATGGCGTCGGCGTGTCCATCGGCGGCCGCCACCAGCGCGGCGGTGAGCGCCTCGACGTCGCGACTGTCGATCGGTTTGCGGTCGATCATGTAACGGCCTTCACTGGATACCGAGACGATGACCTCGCGCGGCCGTTCCTGCAGCTTTTCCGCGTTGGCCGTCGGCAGAGTCACCTGCAACTCGGTAAAGCGCGAGTACGTGGTCGACAACATGAGGAAGATGAGGATCACCAACAGCACGTCGATGAACGGGATCAGGTTGATCTCCGGTTCCTCGTCGCGTTGGCTGCTTCGAAACTTCATGTTGCGGCCGCGGCGCGCTGCACGGTGAAGCGGAGCAGCTGCGGCACCATGCGCTCGGCCGCCAGTTCCATCGTCAGCCGATAGTTGTTCACCACGCTGCGAAAGTAGCGGTTGAACATCAGGGCCGGGATCGCCACGATGAGGCCGAAGGCCGTGTTGTAGAGCGCCACCGAGATGCCGTGGGCCAACTGCGCCGGGTTGGCCACCCCCGACGCGCCGGGTGCTTGCGCCCCAAAGATCTCGATCATGCCGACCACCGTACCGAGCAACCCCAGAAGGGGCGCCGCGGTGGCGATGGTGCCGAGGGCATTGAGATAGCGTTCCAGCCGATGGATCGCCTCGCGACCGGCGATCTCGAACGCCTGGCGCAGCGCACCCTCGGTCATGCGCGGATCGGCCACGACGGCGCGCAGACCTGCTGCGAGGACCCGACCCAGCACCGAGTTCTCCGACAGCTTGTTGACGACATCAGCCGGTGGCAGATTGGAGCGGGTGACCGACATCACCTCGTCCAGCAACGTACTTGGGGCGACTCTCGGGCGCCGCAGGCTCATGAATTTCTCCATCACCAAGGCCAGTGCCACGACGGAGCAGATGATGAGGGGCCAGATCGGCCAGCCGGCGGCTTGTATGATCGAAAACACAGGGGATCCCGGGCGAACTCAGCAGCGGTGGATTATGTCCGATGGCGTCGCGTGGCCTGTACCAGGCCGGCAGATGTTGCCAAGGTCAGCGTCATCCACCGTTTCTGTGGATAACTTTGTGCATAAGCCGACCACGATGTGCGGAAGTCCGCATGGTTGTTCGCCGTCGCTTTGTTTGCTTGTTGTTTGATCAGCAAAAAATCAATATGAATCAATCACTTAAGTCGATGTGACTGAACGATGACCATGATTGGCTCGATTGAGGCGCGCAAATGCACGCTTGTGGAGTTCTCACCCCGCATCGGTGGGGGTCTGCGACGTGTCTGCGTCTGAATCCGGCGGCGCATCGGCCGTGTCCTGGACGGTTGCCGGGCTTCTGGGGGCTGTAGCCGATACCCTGGCGGTCCGATTCGGTGCGCTCTCGGTGAATGGTGAGTTGAGCGGCTTTGTGCGGGCGTCAAGCGGGCACTGCTATTTTTCGCTGAAGGATGCCGACGGACAGCCCGGCCTGATCCGCTGCGCCATGTTCAGGCGATCCGCATCTTTGCTCGACTTTCAGCCTGCCGATGGTCAGCGCGTGGAGCTTCGCGGTCGAATATCCGTCTACGAGGCGCGTGGCGAACTTCAGGTCGTCGTCGAAACATTGCGCCGCCAGGGGGCAGGTACCTTGTACGAGGAATTCCTGCGCTTGCGGGCCAAGCTGGCGACGCAGGGCCTTTTCGATGAATCGCGCCGCAGGCCGATCGAGGCCAATCCGTCGGCCATCGGCATCATCACCTCCCTGGGTGCGGCCGCGCTGCACGACGTCGTGACGGCACTGCAACGCCGCGCGCCGCATGTGCGCATCGTCATCTACCCGAGCCCGGTGCAGGGCGCCGAGGCACCGGCGGCGCTGGCGGCAGCACTGGCCATGGCGGGCTCGCGCAACGAGGTCGATACGCTGTTGCTGGTACGGGGCGGAGGCTCGCTGGAGGATCTCTGGTCGTTCAACGACGAGCGCGTCGTGCGTGCGGTGTCGGCGTCTGCCATACCGGTGATCTGTGGGGTCGGACACGAGACGGACGTGACGCTCAGCGACTTGGCCGCCGACCTGCGCGCAGCCACGCCAACGGCCGCGGCCGAATTGGCGGCCCCTGCGGTGCGCGACCTGATGGCCGCGCTGGATCGGCGCGGCGCCGGGCTCGTTGCTGCCGTTCGGCGCGCGCTCGACCGCCAGGCGCAACGCGTCGACATGCTGGCCCAACGCACGGGGCGGCCGGCCGCCGCCATGGCCCAACAGCGGCAACGGGTGCATGGCCTGGGGCTGCGGCTCAGCGGTGCCGCGTCCCGCAGTGCGCAGAGGGCAGGGCAGCTGCCTCCGGCACTCGCGCACAGGTTGCTTCATGCGGGCAGGCAGACGCTGGCACGGGGCGCCGACAGACTTCAGGTCTTGTCAGCGCGCCTTGTCGCGGCGCACCCACAGCAGGTGTTGAACCGCGGATATGCATGGGTCGTCGATTCCCGTGGGGTTCCTGTCATGCGCGTGGCGGGCTTGACCATCGGCGATGAATTGAGTGCCGTGTTTGCGGACGGACGTGCACGCGCCACCGTGGAAGAAGTCGACGTCGTATCGTCCACGGGACCGCTTTTGCCGCCATGACCGGGCCGCCCCCACGGCTGGCGCGGACACATGCGCTGCCTACAATGGGTGTCTCGTACCTGCGCAGAGAGATTCCGAACTTGCGCGCCAACAACCGAGAGGAACACCATGGAACATACCTTGCCGGCATTGCCATTCGCCATAGATGCACTCGCCCCGCACTACAGCCGCGAGACCCTCGAATACCACCACGGCAAGCACCACAACGCATATGTGGTGAATCTGAACAATCTCCAGAAGGGCACCGAATTCGAATCGATGGCGCTCGAGGACATCGTGCGCAAAGCGTCGGGCGGCATCTACAACAATGCGGCACAGATCTGGAATCACACTTTCTTCTGGAACTGCATGAAGCCGGCTGGCGGTGGCGAGCCCGGCGGCGCCCTGGCAGCGGCAATCAATGCCAAGTGGGGCAGTTATGCCGCCTTCAAGGAGGCGTTCGTCAAGTCGGCGGTGGGCAACTTCGGTTCCGGCTGGACCTGGCTCGTCAAGAAGGCTGACGGCAGCGTCGACATCGTCAATATGGGCGCTGCCGGCACACCACTGACCACGGCCGACAAGGCACTGCTTACGGTGGACGTGTGGGAGCACGCGTACTACATCGACTATCGCAACCTGCGCCCGAAGTTCGTCGAGACATTCCTCGACAAACTCGTCAACTGGGATTTCGCGGCAAAGAACTTCGGCTGATCACGCCCGCGTGACCCGGCGCAAGGTAGGGCGCCGGGATCACGTCGAGTCAGCGTGTGAATGGCGGCCCGGACAACCTGAAGCCCGCTTTCAGGCCGTGCCGGGCAAACCAGCCTTGATTCATCTCGAGCACGAACCGCACTGGTTTCGATGAACAGTGCGAGTCGTCCGAGCGCGGTTGCATCTCGACGACGTTGACGATCGTGCCGTCGTCGGCAACAAATGCCGCCGCCAGCGGCAGCAGCGTGTTCCGCATCCAGAAGCAGCGCGGCTCCAGCCCGTCGAAGACAAACAGCATGCCCTCGTGTTGCGCCATCGAGGTTCGCATCATCATGCCGATCTGTTGTTGCTGCGGCGTTTTCGCCACCTCGGCGACGATGTTGTGCATGCCGGCATTCAACGTCACGGTGGGCAATCGCGGCTGAGGAATATCCTGCGCACGCGCGGGAAACGCCGCCGAGCCTGCTGCAAGCAGCAGCGCAGCCAAAATGCGTGTCCATGCGGAGTTGATGGTCGTCATGCGTTGGGTGTCCGGTGTCGGCGATCATTATCGAACGCACCGCACCCGGTAGCCGCAGACATTCACCTTAGCCTTCGATGAGCCTCGCTTCGACCGACACTGCCGACCTGCACGAGGCCGACGCTGCAGCATCGGCGTCGGATGCGGCCCGCTCAAGTGCGTGCAATGCGCCTGTCGACGACCCGATCGAAGTGCTGCGATTCACGCGCTTCGAAAGTCAGGCCGCTGGCGGCGTGCGGCACGGGGTTTCGTCGCTTCAGTTGTCGGGCATGTATTGCGCCGCCTGTGCAGGACTGATCGAGTCGGCGCTGTGCTCCGTGCCGGGTGTGCTCGAGGCCCACGTCAACGCGGCCTCGCAACGAGCGACCGTCCGCTGGGACCCCGGCCGCACCCAACCTTCGACGCTGCTGTCCGCGGTGCAGGCAGCGGGCTACGGCGCCGTGCCCGACGCTGCCCAGCCGGCGCGCCTGCAGCGCCGCGCGCAGCAGCGTGCCACCCTCTGGCGCCTGTTCGTCGCGAGCTTCTGTGCAATGCAGGTCATGATGCTGGCGACGCCGAGCTACGTGTCGGCGCCGGGCGAACTGGATCCCAATCTGCGCCAGTTGCTCAACTGGGGCAGTTGGGTCCTGAGCCTGCCGGTGGTGTGGTTTGCCGGTCTGCCGTTCCTTCAGGGGGCCTGGCAATCGTTGCGGATGCGACGCATCGGCATGGATGTTCCCGTGGCACTCGGGATCCTCGTCACATTCGTCGCAAGTACCGGAGCCACGTTCGACCCCAACGGCATCTTCGGGCACGAGGTCTACTTCGATTCGCTCACGATGTTCGTGGCCTTTCTCTGGGTGGGGCGCTGGCTCGAAATGAGGGCGCGGCACCAGGCGGCGCAGGCACTGGAGTCGGCGCTGACGGGCATGCCGGCGACAGCGCTGCGTGTGTCCGAAGACGGCACGGTGACTGAAATCAGTGCGGCACGTCTGAAACCCGGCGACCGGGTGCGCGTCCCGACCGGCAGTGCCATTCCCGCTGACGGCCCGCTCCTGACGGCGACCGCAGGCGTCGGGGAGGCATTGATCACCGGCGAGTCGCAGGCGGTGGCCAAGCGTTGCGGAGACGGGATGCTGGCTGGAAGCGTCAACCTCGGCGCACCGCTGGAGATGACGGTCGATCGCGTTGGCGCCGACACCCGCCAAGAGGCCATCGTGGCGATGATCCGCGAAGCCATGGGCCAGCGCCCGGCCGCCGCGCGACTGGCCGATCGATGGGCCGGACCTTTTCTGTGGGCCGTGCTGCTGCTTGCGGCGGGCTCGGCGGCAGTGTGGAGCATCATCGACCCCTCGCGTGCTCTTTGGGTTGGCGTGGCGGTTCTCATCGTGACTTGCCCTTGTGCGCTCTCGCTCGCCACGCCGGCCACGCTGGTGGCTGCGGCCGGCGGGCTGGCGCGGCGTGGTGTCCTGCTGCGACGGGTGGACGCCCTCGAGGCCTTCGCCGAGAGTCGCCACGTCTTCATCGACAAGACCGGCACGCTCACCACGGGAGCCCAGCATCTCGAAGAGGTGCGCGTCGTGTCCGGGGCACCGGTGGGCCTCACGACCACCCGGGCCTTGCAGATGGCGGCGAGCCTGGCACGCTGGTCCTCGCATCCTCTGTCCTTGGCGCTCGTCGCCGCGGCAGGTCACGGCACCAGCGCGCAGCCTGAATGGCGAGGCCTCACGGAGACCGCCGGGTCCGGTCTGCGGGCACATGACGAGAACGGCATCGAATGGCGCCTGGGGTCCGCGGCATGGGTTGGTGCCCAAGACGGCGACACCTTGGGTGCCGTTTGGCTCGGCCGATCCGGGTGCCCTGCGGCGGCGTTCCGCTTCGAGGAGATGCCACAGGTGGACGCAGCGGCCACCGTGGCTGCGCTGCGAGCCTCGGGCATGCACGTCACGCTGCTGTCAGGCGACACGCAGTCTCGTGCTCGCCGTCTGGCCGCGATGGTCGGAATCGACGATGTCGCCGCCAGTGCGACGCCGGAAGACAAACTCGCCGCTTTGAAGTCAGCGCAGGCTGGGGGGGCGCGCGTCGCCATGGTGGGCGACGGTTTGAACGACGGTCCGGTCCTGGCGGCGGCCGACGTGTCGCTTGCGATGGGACATGGTGCGCTGGCGTCCCGCCAGTCAGCCGATGCGGTGATCGTTTCCGGCCGGCCGGCTGGGATTTTGGACATGCATTTGACGGCGCTGCACACGGTGCGCATCGTGCGGCAGAACCTGCTCTGGGCCGTTATCTACAACGGGGCGTGCATTCCGCTGGCGATGACCGGCTGGCTTCCGCCCTGGGCCGCGGGCCTGGGGATGGCGGCAAGTTCGCTGCTCGTCGTTCTGAACGCGCAGCGCGCTGCGGCTAGCAGGCTGCCCTGACGAGAGCCTTGCCGATGGACATCCTTTACCTGCTCATTCCGCTGTCTGCCGTCCTCGTGCTCGTGATCATGGGCATCTTCGGCTGGGCGCTGCACGCCGGGCAGTTCGATGATCTGGAGCGCGAGGGTGAGCGATTGCTACAACACGAGGAATGGCCGGTTGACGAAGGTCAAGCGGCCGATCCTGCGGTGCAACAAGAATCGCCGACTATTGATGATCGAGTGAAGGCAGGAGGTTCCTGATGGCGCAGAACAAATCGGCAGGCGCGGCGGCGGTCTATACGGACAACGTCGTGCGCCTGTTTTCGCTGGCCGCCGTCTTGTGGGGCGTGGTCGGCATGTTGGTCGGCGTGATCATCGCGTCGCAACTCGCGTGGCCCGAGCTCAACTTCGGCATCCCGTTCCTCAGCTATGGTCGACTGCGCCCGCTGCACACGAACGCGGTGATCTTCGCGTTCGGTGGCTGCGCGCTGTTCGCGACCTCGTACCACGTCGTCCAGCGCACCTGCCAGACGCCGCTGTTCCTGCCCAAGCTGGCGATGTTCACTTTCGTCGGCTGGCAGGTCGTGATCCTTGCCGCGGCCGTCTCGCTGCCGCTCGGCATGACACAAGGCAAGGAATACGCCGAGCTCGAATGGCCGATCGACCTGCTGATCGCCGTCGTATGGGTCGCCTATGCGGTGGTGTTCTTCGGCACGGTCGGCATCCGCAAGGTGCGCCACATCTATGTCGCCAACTGGTTCTTCGGCGCCTTCATCATCGCCGTTGCGCTGCTGCACATCGTCAACAGCGCCGCCATTCCGGTCAGCCTGACCAAGAGCTACTCGGCCTACGCCGGCGTGCAGGACGCGATGGTGCAGTGGTGGTACGGCCACAACGCAGTGGGCTTCTTCCTCACGGCGGGTTTCCTCGGGATGATGTACTACTACATCCCCAAGCAGGCCGAGCGCCCGGTCTACTCGT
Organism: Rubrivivax sp.; assembly: GCA_024641945.1. GTDB lineage: Bacteria > Pseudomonadota > Gammaproteobacteria > Burkholderiales > Burkholderiaceae_C > Rubrivivax. The sequence continues at coordinate 12,181 of JAHECD010000005.1, forward strand.
ACCGTTTGTCGATCGTGCACTTCTGGGCGCTGATCTTCACCTACATGTGGGCGGGCCCGCACCACCTGCACTACACCGCGCTGCCCGATTGGGCGCAGTCGATCGGCATGATCTTCTCGCTCGTGCTGCTCGCGCCGAGCTGGGGCGGCATGATCAACGGCATCATGACCCTGTCGGGTGCGTGGCACAAACTGCGTGACGATCCGATCCTGAAGTTCCTCATTGTCTCTTTGTCGTTCTACGGCATGTCGACCTTCGAGGGGCCGATGATGTCGATCAAGACCGTGAACGCGCTGAGCCACTACACCGACTGGACGGTCGGCCACGTGCACAGCGGCGCCCTTGGCTGGGTCGGCCTGATCTCGATGGGCGCGCTGTACCACCTGATCCCGCGCATGTACGGCAAGAAGGAGATGTTCAGCACGCGTGCGATCGAGCTGCACTTCTGGATCGCCACCATCGGCATCGTCCTGTACATCGCCGCGATGTGGATTGCCGGCGTGATGCAGGGCCTGATGTGGCGTGCGCTCAACCCCGACGGCACGCTCGTCTACAGCTTCGTCGAAAGCGTGAAGGCCACGTACCCCTTCTACGTGATCCGCGTCGGCGGGGGGCTGCTGTACCTCGGCGGCATGTTGATCATGGCCTGGAATACCGTGATGACCGTCCGTGGTGGCAAGGCCGCCGTCGCCCCGGTGCCGGCCGTCGTGGCACACGCCTGAGCCGCAAAGGACACCATCATGGCAAACCACAACGCCCATCCCAGCGGTCACGAGAAGATCGAGACCAGCAATTTCCTGATGATCGTGCTGATCCTGGTCGCCGTCGCAATCGGCGGTCTGGTCGAGATCGTGCCGCTGTTCTTCCAACGGTCGACGACCCAGCCGGTCGAGGGACTCAAGCCGTACACCGCGCTGCAGCTGGCGGGCCGCGACGTCTACATCCGCGAGGGCTGCTACAACTGCCACTCGCAGATGATCCGGCCGTTCCGTGCCGAGACCCTGCGCTACGGGACCTTCTCGAAGGCCGGCGAGTTCGTCTACGACCACCCGTTCCAATGGGGCAGCAAGCGCACCGGGCCGGACCTCCAGCGCGTCGGTGGCAAATACAGCGACGACTGGCATCGGCTGCACCTGACATCGCCCCGGTCCCTGGTGCCGGAGTCCAACATGCCCGCCTACCCGTGGCTGGAGGCCTCGGCGCTCGATCCGGCGGATCTGGCGCCCAAGATGAAGGCACTGCGTATCGTGGGTGTGCCGTACAGCGACGACGAAGTGGCCAAGGCCGGCGAGGAGGTCAAGGGCCGCACCGAGCTCGATGCCGTCATCGCCTATCTGCAGGTGCTCGGCACCGCAGTCAAGTAGGGACGGAAGCACATCATGGACATCAATGACCTGCGCAGTGCCGTCACGGTGCTGAGCTTGCTTCTCTTCGTGGGGATCATCGTCTGGACGTGGCAGCGTGCGCGCCGCGATGCATTCGAAGAGGCTGCCCTGTTGCCCTTCGCGGACGACGAATCGAACGGAGACCTGTCATGAGCGATTTCTTCTCGAGTGGATGGTCGATCTACATCGCCGGGGTCACGATCCTCGGGCTGATCGCCTGCCTGGGTCTGCTGATCATCGCCAGCCGGCGCAAGGTCATGGCGAACGACAACACCACGGGCCATGTCTGGGACGAAGACCTGCGCGAGCTGAACAATCCGCTGCCACGCTGGTGGATGTACCTGTTCGTGCTGACCGTCGTCTTTGCCGCGGTCTACCTCACTTTCTACCCCGGCCTCGGCAGCAATGCCGGGACGCTCAAGTGGACGAGCGCCGGGCAGCATGAAGTTGAAACCGAAAGGCACCTTGCCGCCATGGCACCTGTGTACGCCAAGTTTGCGACGATGGGTGCCGCAGACCTCGCCAAGGACAGCACGGCGATGGGCATCGGCGAACGCTTGTTCCTGAACAACTGCTCGGCATGCCATGGCTCCGATGGACGCGGCAGCAAGGGCTTCCCGAACCTGACCGACCAGGACTGGCTCGGCGGCATGGGCATCGACTACGTCGAGAAGACCATCAAGGAAGGGCGCACCGGCATGATGCCTCCCATGGCCGCCGCCGTGGGTGGACCCGAAGACGTCAACAACGTCGCCCAGTACGTGCTCAGCCTGTCCGGCAGTGCGCATGATTCCGTGGCCGCCAGTCTCGGCAAGAGCAAGTTCGCAGCCTGCGCGGCTTGCCACGGGCCCGAGGGCAAGGGCACTCAGGCGCTCGGTGCGCCCAACCTCACCGACAAGACGTGGTTGCACGGGTTCGGCCAGAACGCGATCCTGGCGATGATCAACAACGGCAAGACCAACGTGATGCCGCCCCAGGCCTCCCGCCTGACGACGGAACAAGTACACGTGCTGGCGGGATACGTGCTGAGCCTGTCGCAGGCCACGTCCGTGGCGGCGAAATAGGGCCGCGATGACGGCACGCGTCTCTGCGCCGGAGGACGAAGACGCGGTTGTCGCCGTCGTTTCGCTGTACCAGAAGGCGCAGAAGATCTACCCGCGGGCGGTGAGCGGGTGGTTCATCAAATGGCGCTGGGCGCTTGTATTCATCACCCAACTGGTCTTCTATGGCCTGCCCTGGCTCGAGTGGAACGGCCGACAGGCCGTGCTCTTCGACCTCGCGGCTCGACGCTTCTACATCTTCGGCCTGGTGCTGTACCCGCAGGACTTCATCTACCTGACGGGTTTCCTGGTCATCAGCGCCTACTCGCTGTTCCTTTTCACCGCAGTCGCCGGGCGACTGTGGTGCGGGTATGCGTGCCCACAGACGGTCTATACCGAGATCTTCATGTGGATCGAACGCAAGTTCGAGGGCGACCGCGTCGCGCGCATGAAGCTCGACGCCGCGCCGTGGTCGTTCGAAAAGCTGTGGCGCAAAGGGGGCAAGCAGGCGGTCTGGATTGCGCTCGGGTTGTGGACCGGGTTCACGTTCGTCGGCTACTTCACGCCGATCAAGTCGTTGTGGGGCGAGGCGTTCACGCTGTCGTTCGGGCCCTGGGAATGGTTCTGGGTCCTGTTCTACGGCTTCGCGACGTACGGCAACGCCGGCTGGATGCGCGAGCAGGTCTGCAAGTACATGTGCCCGTATGCGCGATTCCAGAGCGCGATGTTCGACAAGGACACGCTGATCATCAGCTACGACCAACAGCGGGGCGATCCGCGCGGCACGCGGGGCCGCAAGGCCGACCCCAAGTCGCTCGGGCTGGGCGACTGCATCGACTGTGGCCTGTGCGTGCAGGTCTGCCCGACCGGTATCGACATCCGCAACGGGCTGCAGTACGAGTGCATCGGTTGCGCCGCGTGCATCGACGTCTGCGACGGCGTGATGGACAAGATGAACTATCCGCGCGGGCTGGTGCGCTACGCCACACAGAACAGCATGGCCGGCGGCTGGTCGGCGGCGCAGATGTGGAAGCGCGTTTTCCGACCGCGCGTGCTGGTCTATACGTCGATCCTCGTGGTCATCGTGCTGGCACTGTTGACCAGCGTTGCACTTCGCTCGCCATTCCGGGTCGACATCGTGCGCGACCGCGGCGCGCTGGCGCGCATCGTGGACGAGGGCGCGATCGAAAACGGTTACCGACTGCAAATCATGAATTCGGCCGAGCAAACGCAGCACTACGTGGTGACCGTCAGCGGTATCGACGGGGCACGCATCATCGGCCGCACCGAGGTCGATATCGGCGCAGCCGAAGCGCGGTGGCTGCCACTGGCGGTACAGATCCCGCAGGCGGCCGCAGAAAAGGCTGGTACGGGCGCCCATGCCATCACGTTCGCCATCGAGCGACAGGCGCATGGGTCCGAGTCTGGTGTGAACATTTCAGAGAAGTCCACGTTTGTCATTCCGAGGTAGACCATGAGACGAACAGAACCCTTGGCCGTACATCAAGGTTCGGAACCCTGGTGGCGCATTCCGATGGTCTGGCTGGTGATCGGCGGGCCCGCCACCGTCGTCGTGGCCGCGCTCGTGACTGCCGTGATTGCCGTTCGTGGCGCGGATCCCGTACTACCCCACGAGGAAGCCAAGTCCTTCGCGGAGACGCCGGCGCTCCAAGCGCGCAACCACGCCGCGGCCCCCGAGGCCGACAAACCGAGGTAACGGGCAGTGGCCGGTCGGATGGGCAAGACCGAACGGGTGCTGGCTGTGCTGTGGCCGGCCTTCGTGATGGCCGGGGTGCTGGAAGCGCTGGTCTTCGTCGTGGTCGATCCCGAGTCGCTGACCTGGTTCGGCGGGCCGCCGGTTGAACTCTCGCGGCAAGCCGTCTATACCTTGACGTTCTTCATCTTCTGGGCAGTCATTTCGGCCGCCGGTGGCGTCAGCGCCATGCTTTCGCGGCGCACCTGAGCCCCCCGGTGGATTCGACTAGCAGGCGCTGTTGTTTACAAGCTTCTGCAGCGCCTCATGGTCCAGGACGCGAATCTGGCGCTGTTTGACCTCGAGGATGCCCTCGTCCTGGAACTTCGAAAAAGTGCGGCTCACGGTCTCGAGCTTGAGGCCGAGATAACTGCCGATTTCTTCGCGCGTCATGCGCAGGATGAGTGCACTCTGCGAATACCCTCGGGCATGCAGGCGCTGCGTGAGGTTGAGCAAGAAGGCGGCAAGGCGCTCTTCGGCACGCATGCTGCCGAGCAGCAACATCACACCATGCTCACGAACGATCTCGCGGCTCATGATCTTGTGAAAGATGCGCTGCAGGTCGCCCAACTCGCGCGAAAGGTCCTCGAGTTGGTGAAACGGGATGACGCAGACCGTGGAGTCCTCGAGGGCCACCGAATCACACGCATGGCGATCGGTGCCGATGCCATCGAGCCCGAGAAGTTCGCCGGACATCTGGAAGCCCGTGACCTGATCGCGGCCGTCTTCCGACGAGACACTGGTCTTGAAGAAACCTGTGCGAACGGCGTAAAGACTCTGGAAAGCATCGCCCGTGCGGAACAGCGTTTCACCGCGCGTGATGGTGCGGCGGGACGTGATCATTGAATCCAGCCTGTCCATCTGCTCCGGCGACATGCCTACCGGGAGGCAGAGCTCGCGCAGATTGCAGGTGGAGCAGGCAGCCTTCAGGGGTTCGAGGCGGAGCGGATTGGACGCTGACATGGTTCGGATCGCGGCGCCGGTGACGGGACAAAGGGTTCGAGATGGATCGACGGCCCGGCGGCAACAGGCGACCTTGCGCCACGTCAATAGCTCGAGCTGGAGGTTTGGCAGAGTGTACGCGCATGCCTTACGCACCCCTTGAAGCCACCATGGTCATCCCGGACTCACTGCTACGGCGCCTTGATGTGCCCGGACCGCGATATACCTCCTACCCCACGGCGGATCGTTTTGGCGACAGTTTCGGTGCGACGGAGTACCGCCATGCGCTGCGGCAGCGTGCGGGGGGGGCCTCGGTGGGTGGCGCGTCACCCCTGTCCGTCTATATCCACATTCCGTTCTGCGAGTCGGTCTGCTACTACTGCGCGTGCAACAAGGTCGTCACGCGGCATCACGACCGGGCAGCCGAATACCTGGATGCACTCGAGGCCGAGATCGCGTTGCACGTGGAGGAACTCGGTCAGGGCCACCCGATCTCGCAGCTGCATTTTGGCGGCGGGACGCCCACCTTCCTGAGCGACGCCGAATTGGCGCGCCTGATGGCCGCGCTGACGCGTGCATTCGCGCTGACTCCGCATGCCGAGATATCGATCGAGGTCGACCCTCGAACGGCATCACCCGAGCGCCTGCAACGCCTTGCCGAGATGGGCTTCAACCGGCTGTCGTTCGGCATCCAGGACTTCGATCCCGATGTTCAGAAGGCCGTGCACCGCGAGCAATCGTATGAAAGCGTGCGCGACCTGGTGCACGCGGCAAGGACGATCGGCTTCGAGTCGATCAATGCCGATCTCATCTACGGCCTGCCGTTGCAGACGGCGGCCTCGTTCGAACGCACCGTGGCCCAGGTGGCGGCATTGCGGCCGGACCGCATCGCGTTGTACGCCTATGCACATCTGCCCGAGCGCTTCAAGCCGCAGCGCCGGATCGAGACCGTGCAACTGCCAGCGCCGGAAACACGCCTCCAGATGCTTGGCGGCGCGATCGGCGGGTTTCTGGGCCACGGCTACGCGTACATCGGCATGGACCACTTTGCGTTGCCCACCGATGCCCTGGCGATCGCCAAGCGGCAGGGCCGGCTGCACCGCAATTTCCAGGGCTACAGCACGCAACCGGACTGCGACCTGGTCGCGCTCGGCGTCTCGGCGATCGGTCGAATGGGTTCGACCTACAGCCAGAACGCGAAGACATTGCCCGAGTACTACGCGGCCATCGCCCGTGGGCGATTTCCGACGGTTCGGGGCCTTGCCGCCACGCGCGACGACTTGATCCGTCGGGCAGTGATCATGGCCATCATGTGCCAGGGTCGCGTCGAGTTCGAATCGATCGAATTCGCCCATCTTGTGCGCATGCACGAGTACTTCGCACCCGAACTCGAGAGGCTCGAACCGCTTGCAGAAGAAGGCCTTCTCGAAATCGACGAGCGCTCGGTTCAGGTGACGGCATTGGGTTGGTATTTCGTCCGCGGCATTGCGGCCGTGTTCGATCGCTACCTCGGCGCCACGTCTTCGCTCACCCGCTATTCGCGCATCGTCTGACGATCCTCGACAATCCGGCGCATGGATCTCGCACTTGTCCTCAGTGCATTCATGCTCGGCATTGCCGGGGCTCCCCACTGCGCCGCGATGTGTGGCGCCGGTTGCGCTGCTACGGTGCGAAGCTGCAGCAGGAGCGGGTCGCCCGCAAACGCCACCCTGGCGTTCCATCTGGCGCGCATCGCGGGGTACGCAACCGTTGGTGCGCTGGCCGCGGCCGGCGTCGGAGTCCTGTCGCTGGCGGGCAGCGCGGCTCCGGTCGTTCGTCCGATCTGGACGCTGGTTCACGTGGCGGCACTGTCCTTGGGTGTCTGGCTGCTTTGGACGGGGCAACAACCGGCCTTCATGACCCGAGTCGGCCGCAACCGTGGCCCTTCGGGCCCACTGGTTGCCGCGGACGGCCCAGGGGGCTGGCAACGCGTCACGGGACCTGTCGCAGCCGGGGCGGCCGGTGCAGCTTGGGTGGCGTGGCCTTGCGGGCTTCTTCAGTCGGCGGTGGTCGTGGCGGCGCTGGCCAATACGCCACAAGCCGGTGCCGCCGCCATGGCTGCCTTCGCGCTGGCGTCGGCCGCCGGCCTTCAATTCGCCCCGTGGATCGCGGCAACGCTGACACGTGCCAGCGGGTCGGCCATTTGGGCTGTGCGCCTTGCCGGCTTCGCGTTGGCGCTGGGCTCTGCCTGGGCACTGGGGCACGACGTCTGGGGAAAGGTGCTCGCCTACTGCGGCATCTGACCCACGCGGCGTTTGACCTGCTGAAGGCAGAAACAACGATGCCCAGGCGAGCCCGGGCATCGAGGATCCGCCGGGGCGGAAAACCGCCCCATGACACGACAGATTACTTCTTCTTCTCTTCGGCCTTGGCGGCCGGCTTGGCAGCAGCGGAGGCGGCACCGGACGCGGCAGCGGCGGCAGGCTTTGCGTCGGCCTTCTTCTCTTCCTTCTTGGCGTCGGCAGCGTAGACGCCGGAAGCAAAGGCGACGGCGATCAGGGCGGCGAGGATCTTGGACATGAAAAGTACCTTTCGAAAGTTTGCTTGTACGCCTCTCTCTATGGGAGGCCACCCGAGAACGGCAGCGGCAGGCGGCCGGTTGACAGCGCGCCTAAATTGAATCCCCTTTTGATGTAACCCTACGCAACGCAAGCGGCGGAACGGGTGTCGACATCACGCGGGTTGGGGCTGAAGATGGTCGAGAGGGACATCATGCCGAGGGCTATGTCGGCGTGCGCCGGATTTGCTGAATCGAAGCTGCCGTGGGCGTGCAGGCATCAAAAGGGTTGACCTGCAACTTCGTGCGCCTGCGGGCAGTGGTCATCGACCCGATGTGTTTTGGAGTCATGCCCGCGCCGTTGGCCGTGATGACGAAGTTCAACGCGCGTTTGGAACTCGATTCGGCTCTGCCGAGTGCCGTGAGCCCGCACGAGAACGGCCGGAACCGGCGCGAGGCTTCGCCACTCCGAGCGGAGCCATGAATCCCTTGCTGTACACGTTGCCGGCGCAGCCGGTCACAAGGCAATGGTGCGCCCGACGTACAGGATCGGTCCGGTGGGACGCCCGATGGTCGAGCCACCTTCCGGTTCGAGCGTGATTTCGAACAGCTGTTGCTCGCCCGAGCCCTTCAAGCGCGGCAGGGGAAGCTCCACGATCCGCCCCGCCTGCACGAGGCCCAGGGATGTCGGCCCGACGGCGCCTTGCGGTTTGGTCCAGAACTGAAGGGACCGGCCGGCCGGAACGGGGCCGGACTTGGCGGCTGGAACGAGTCGCAGGCGGTCGTCGTTCAGCTCGACGACCCAGCCGGCGCTTTGCTGGTCCGGACTCTGGAGTACGGCGATGTAGCGGATCTCGGCCGGTGCATTGATGCGCTGAACCAGCAACGTGCTCACGGTGATCGCCGCGGCGACGGCCGCCAGACTCAGGCCTTGCCAGAAGGGCAACCTCTGCCACCACGAGTGGGCGACGCCACCAAGTGCTGGCGAAGTCCGTCGGGCAGCGATTGGCGACGGTATCAAGGCGGCGTCAATGCGTGGCCAAAGTTGCGGATGTGGCTGGACAGGGGGGACGCGTGTGCTCAACGCCAGCAAACGGTCCTGCCAGGCGTACACCGCCTGTTCGGCGGCCGGGTTGACCGCGAGCGTGGCCTCGAATTCGGCACGCTGGCTGTCGGTCAGGGTCCCCAGCACGTATTCGCCCGCGTTGTCGTCGATCTCGTCCGAAGATTGCGCATGGTTCACGCCAGGCACTCCTTGAGGCTCGCCAGGCTGCGCCGAATCCACGACTTCACGGTTCCCAGGGGGGCGTTCAGCAGGCGCGCGATCTGCTCGTGTGTGTAGCCATCGACGAAGGCGTGGATGACACACGCGCGGCGTTCTTTTTCGATGCGCTCGAGGCAGCGCTCCAGGGTATCGGCGTCCAGTTCACGGTCGTCGGCGCCCGCAGCCAAGGTCTGCTGGAGGTTGGAAACGCCTTCCAGGTCGATCGGATCCATCGGCACCATCCGTCCGGAATTGCGGATTTCCTTCAGCGCCCGATGGCGGACGATGGTGTAGATCCACCCGCGCGCCGAGCCGAGGCTGGGTTGATACGTCGACGCACGTTGCCAGACCTGAAGAAAGGCGTCTTGAAGCACGTCCTCGGCACGGTCGCGGTCGCGCACGATGCGAACCGCCACACCAAGGAGCCAGCGCGCTTCACGCTCGTAAAGCGCCCGCATCGCATAGCGTTCGCCGCGCGCGCAGGCGAGCACGGCGGCCTCGTAGTCGAAGGGTTGCTTTTCGCTTGGCATGGAATCGGTCGGATGACTCTATCAGTGCGGCCTCATCGGGTTCAGGCGGCCTTCCAGAAAACGTAGTCGGCCTGGTATTTGACGATCTCCTTGCGGCCGAGGGCTCCAGCGTCACAGGGTAGGGCAGGTGCGATGCCGCCACGCGTCGCCACCCGCTGCACGAAGGAGATACCAGTCATCGCCCCCGTTCCAGTTGCCGGGTTGGCCTTGACCAGTTGCATCGGAATGTTCCCGGAGCCGCCCGGCGCGACGGCCAATTGCGTGCCCGTGATGGCGGAGCCGTCGCTGGAGGCCCAGGTAGCGGGCGGACCGAAATAACTACCGAGCTTGCTGCCGCTGCGGCTGTTCAGGTCGGCTTTGGGGCCGACGAAGACCCATTCGAAAGCGCCCGCCATCGTCGCCTTGGTCCGGCACTCGTAGGTGATCTCGCCCACGCCCACGGTCTCCATCGCCACCCGATGGCCTGCGGGCACGCGGACCGCGTCCGGGATGCCCATTTGCGAATGGGTCGAAGAGGGGGCCGATGCACAGGCAGAAAGAAGTCCTGCGGCAGCGGCCGCAGTCAAGGAAAGGCTGTGCTTGTTCATCGCGGAGCTCCAATCGGGATCAAAGGGGGTTGGCAAAGTGGCCGGGGTACACCGGGGTAAACCGGGGTACACATCTCTCACTAGCCGGTATCGGTGTCGCCAGATGCATGGCAGGCGAACAATTTTTTGTACGGCTGCCGAGATCCCGGTTTCGTGCCGACCGCGTCTGCCCTTGTGCGGGCTCCCCTTGTCAATGCGGAAATCGGGCCGATATGTCGTCCGGGGTCGTGCAAGGAGCCACGTTTGGAATCGACCCGACGCCTCAATGTCTTTGGGCCAACTCGATAGAATGAAGCATGCCTGACCAACCCGACGATCCGACGCCGCCGGCGCCCCCGCCCGTTGGGCCTGGGGACGGCCAAGGCGCGACCGTCGCGGAGCGCCAGACGGCACGAACCAAACCACCTGCGCTGTACAAGGTCGTCATGTTGAACGACGACTTCACGCCGATGGAGTTCGTGATCCGCGTGCTCCAGCAATTCTTCCAGCATGACCTCGAGACGGCCACGCTGATCATGCTGAAAATCCACCACGAAGGGCGTGGTGTCTGCGGCGTCTTCACCAAGGACGTCGCCGCGACCAAGGTCGAACTGGTGCTTGCCGCGGCGCGGCGAGACCAACACCCGCTGCAATGCATTATGGAGGCCGCATGATTGCGCAAGAACTGGAAGTCAGCCTGCACATGGCGTTTGTCGAAGCGCGCCAGCAGCGGCACGAATTCATCACGGTCGAGCACCTGCTGATGGCATTGCTCGACAACCCTTCGGCAGCCGAGGTTTTGCGGGCGTGCGCCGCGAACATCGAGGACCTTCGCAAGAGCCTGGCGACCTTCATCAAGGAGAACACGCCCACGGTCTCCGGCAGCGAAGAGGTCGACACGCAGCCGACACTCGGCTTCCAGCGCGTGATCCAGCGCGCGATCATGCACGTGCAGTCCACCGGCAGCGGCAAGAAGGAAGTGACCGGCGCCAACGTGCTGGTGGCCATCTTCGGCGAGAAGGATTCGCACGCCGTCTACTACCTGCATCAGCAGGGTGTCACACGGCTCGACGTGGTGAACTTCATTGCGCACGGGATCAAGAAGACCGATCCACCCGAGACGCCGAAGTCCAACGAGGGCAATGGTGCGGACGGCGAAAAGGAAGAGGGTGCCGAGGCGTCGTCCAAGGGCAGCCCGCTCGACCAGTTCACGCAGAACCTGAACCAGCTCGCCCGCGACGGCAAGATCGACCCGCTCATTGGACGCGAGCATGAGGTGGAGCGCGTGATCCAGGTTCTCTGCCGCCGGCGCAAGAACAATCCGCTGCTCGTCGGCGAGGCCGGCGTCGGCAAGACCGCCATTGCCGAGGGCTTGGCGTGGCGCATCACCCAGGGTGCGGTGCCCGAGGTCCTGGCAGAGTCCACGGTCTACGCGCTCGACATGGGCTCGCTGCTCGCTGGTACCAAATATCGAGGTGACTTTGAACAGCGCCTGAAGGGTGTTCTCAAACAGTTGAAGGAACAGCCGCATGCGATCCTGTTCATCGACGAGATCCACACGCTGATCGGCGCCGGTGCGGCATCGGGCGGCACGCTGGATGCGAGCAATTTGCTGAAGCCGGCTCTCTCCAACGGCACCATGAAGTGCATTGGCGCGACCACCTTCACCGAATACCGCGGCGTGTTCGAGAAGGATGCCGCGCTGTCGCGCCGTTTCCAGAAGGTCGACGTCGTCGAGCCGACGGTCGAGCAGACGATCGAGATCCTCAAGGGCCTCAAGTCGCGATTCGAAGATCACCACAGCGTGAAGTACGCGGTCGGCGCGCTGCAGGCCGCTGCCGAGTTGTCCGCCAAATACATCAACGACCGGCACCTGCCCGACAAGGCCATCGACGTCATCGACGAGGCCGGTGCCGCGCAGCGCATCCTGCCGAAGAACAAGCAGAAAAAGACGATCACGCGTGCCGAGGTCGAGGACATCGTGGCGAAGATCGCGCGCATCCCTCCTGCGAGCGTGTCCAGCGACGACCGAAGCAAGCTGAAGACTCTTGATCGCGACCTGAAGAGCGTGGTGTTCGGGCAGGATCCGGCGATCGATGCGCTGGCCGCCGCGATCAAGATGGCGCGCTCCGGCCTCGGCAAGGGCGACAAGCCGATCGGCTCGTTCCTCTTCAGCGGCCCCACGGGCGTGGGCAAGACCGAGGTCGCCAAGCAGTTGGCCTACATCCTCGGCATCGACCTGATCCGCTTCGACATGTCGGAGTACATGGAGCGCCATGCCGTCAGCCGTCTGATCGGCGCGCCGCCCGGGTACGTCGGCTTCGACCAGGGTGGCCTGATGACCGAGGCGATCACCAAGAAGCCGCATTGTGTGCTGCTGATGGACGAGATCGAGAAGGCCCATCCGGATGTCTTCAACGTGCTGCTGCAGGTCATGGACCACGGCACGCTGACCGACAACAACGGGCGCAAGGCCGACTTCCGCAACGTCATCATCGTCATGACCACCAATGCCGGTGCCGAGACGATGAACAAGTCGACGATCGGCTTCACCAACTCGCGCGAACGCGGCGACGAGATGGCCGACATCAAGCGTCTGTTCACGCCGGAGTTCCGCAACCGCCTCGACGCCATCGTCAGCTTCCGTGCGCTCGACGAGGACATCATCCTGCGGGTGGTCGACAAATTCCTGTTGCAGCTCGAGAGTCAACTCGGCGAGAAGAAGGTCGAGGCCACATTCACCGACGGCCTGCGCAAGCATCTTGCCAAGAAGGGATTCGATCCGTTGATGGGCGCACGCCCGATGCAGCGGCTGATCCAGGACACGATCCGGCGCGCATTGGCCGATGAGTTGCTCTTTGGTCGCCTCGTCGACGGCGGACGCCTGACGGTCGATGTCGACGACAAGGGCGAGGTCCTGCTGGACATCCAGCCGCCGCGCAAGAGCGACAAGCCGAAGACCGAGCCGACGCCGGCCTGACCGTGCCGTGTGGCCCCGGATGGGGCGACACGGCGCTGGCCCAGGTGCTCGTTGCCTCAGCCGGCGGCCCGGGCAGCCGATGCCGGATCCTGCGCGTAGAACTGCGCGAGCAGCGCGTACAGCGCCGGGTGTTCGGCATGGAGGTCCCGCGGCGAGACGAAGAACGCCTCGCTCGCGACGGCGAAGAATTCCTCTGGTGCCTCGGCACCGTACGAATCCAGTGCCGTGGTCTCGTCGCTGTCGATTCGCCCGCAGAACTTCGCATATTCGTCCGACAGCGTGCGCTGCCATGCCGTGCGGCTGATCCTCGTGGGCAGCCTCGGCACGCCGTCGGCAACGCCGTTCGCCATGTCCAGCACATGCGCGAACTCGTGGATGACCACGTTGTAGCCGATGTCCGCCGTGCTGCCAGATGCACGCACGTCACGCCAGGACAGCATCACGGGCCCACCCTGGACGGCTTCGCCGGCGAGCACCTCGTCGTATTCGTGCACGATGCCGTCGTCGTCGGTCGCGTGGCGCCGGGCGACGGCTTGCCCCGGGTGCACGACGATCCCGACGAATCCGTCATAGGCCTCCAACCCGAGGTGCAGGACCGGCAGGCAGGCCTGGGCGGCAATCGCCACGGCCATGTCGTCAGTGACGGCAAGGCCGTGCGCCCCGGAGAATTCCTTGCGGTCGAGAAACAGGCTCGTCATTCGACGCAATTTGGCGATGTCGTCTGCGCCCAAGGCCTGCAGGAACGGGAAGCGCTTCAGTGTTCTTCGCCACGTCATATCCGGTATCGGCCGTCGCGCGACGGCGGCCCGGTCGCGGCGGCGCCGCCACCATGCGAGGCCAGCGGACAGGCTCAGCGTCACGGCGCTGCGTCGGGCGGTAGGCGGTGCAGACCTGCAGCATCGAGCCGGAGCACCTGGGCCCGAGGCGGGCTGGCGTCGAGATCCCAGTCACTGAGAACGTGCCGCGTGAAGCCAGGGCGCAGCATGCCGCTGCCGGGCCGATGGGTGTGGCCATGGATCATTTCCGTCGCCGCGTATTCGCGAAGCCAGTCGACAGCGGTCGACGGGTCTACATCAGCCCAGGTGGCCGTGTCGGGCGATATATCCTTGCGCATCTGGCTTTCGGCGCGGATTTGCTGTGCCAGCGCCGCGCGCTGCTCGATCGGCAGGGCGAGAAAGTTGCGTTGCCAGGCGCCACCGCGCACCATGCGCCTGAACGCCTGGTAGTCGACGTCGGCGATGCACAACTCGTCGCCATGCGTGAGCAGCAGGCGTTTGCCATGGGCATCCAGCAGCGTCGGGTCCATCAGGGGCACCAAACCGCACGCTTGCAGCATGTCTGCGCCGAGCAGGAAATCCCGATTGCCGGCCATGAAATGGATCCGGCGATGCCGGGACGCCTCGGCCATGACTTCGACGCAGGCCCGCTCGAACGGGCGCCACCGGGTGTCGTCGCCAATCCAGACGTCGAACAGGTCGCCCAGGATGAAAACCGCCTGCGCCGGCGTCTTCGCCATGTGCGCACGCCAGGCGTCGAACGTGCGTGGCGTCGTCGCGCTCAGGTGCAGGTCAGAGATGAAGTCGACCGCGTGCCAGCCTTCGTCGGCACGCAGGTCTGCGGGCACGGCCGTGGGGCTCAGGCGATCTCCACCGCGCGATCGATCGTGACCGCCTGCAAAGGCACGTCGTCGTGGAAGCCGCTGCGCCCGGTCTTCACGCCCTCGATGCGGTCCACCACGTCGTTGCCCGCGACCACCTTGCCGAATACGGCGTAGCCCCATCCCTGCGGACTTTCGGACTTGAAATTGAGGAAGCCGTTGTCGGCCGTATTGATGAAGAACTGCGCCGTGGCCGAATGCGGGTCGCTGGTGCGTGCCATCGCAACGGTGTACTTGTTGTTGAGCAATCCATTGCCGGCTTCGTTGGCAACCGGCGCGAGAGTCGGCTTTTGTTTCATCGCGGTGTCCATGCCGCCGCCCTGGACCATGAAGCCCTTGATGACACGGTGAAAGACGGTGCCGTCGTAGTGGCCCGCGCGAACGTAGGCCAGAAAATTTTCAGTGCTGGCAGGGGCCTTCACGTCGTCGAGTTCGAGGCGGATCGCGCCTTCGCTGGTTTGCAGTTCGACGGTTTTCGTCATGTCATTTCTCCAGAGTGGCTTGTTTGATGGTGACCGGCATCGTGGGTACGTCGGTCATCTGCGCGCGGGTCGTTGTCGGCACGACCTTGATTCGGTCGACCACGTCCATGCCCTCGACGACCTTTCCGAAAACGGCATAGCCATTGCCGTCACGCGAGTTTGCGGCGTCGAGGAAGGCGTTGTCGGCGACGTTGATGAAAAACTGCGCGGTGGCAGAGTCAGGTGCGCTGGTGCGGGCCATCGCGACGGTTCCGCGCTGGTTGTTCAGGCCGTTGCGGGCTTCCAGCGGGATTGGTGCCCGTGTGGGCTTCTCGGCCATCTTGGCGTCCATGCCGCCGCCCTGGATCATGAAGTTGTCGATCACGCGGTGGAAGATCGTGCCGTTGTAGTGGCCTGCCTTGACGTATTGGACAAAGTTGTTCACCGACTTCGGCGCCTTCTGTGGGTCGAGCTCAAGCACGATATCCCCAGCGGTCGTGGCCAGGCGCACACGCTGCGCCCACGCCGGGGCGCAGCCCGCAGTGATTGCCAGCGCGGCAAGCACGATGACGAGTGGGCGAGAAGTCGAGCGGCTCATGGCGAAAAATCCTTCAAATGATGTCGTTCACGGCGGCGCGCGCAGCAATTCACGCGCCAGCCGCAGCTTGCGGACAAGCGCCGCATCGCTGGAATCCGTGCCCAGCGACTCCCACAGCCGCACTGCGAGCCGCACGTAGACGTCGCCGAGATTCTCGCGTGCGTTGCGGTGCTTGGGGTCGTTGCGCAGCGCACTTTCGAGCGCCACGCGAGCCTGGTCGAGACGGCCGGCCGCAGCGTGCAGCACGGCGACATTGTTCAGCGGATCGGGCAGTTCCGGGAAGTCCTGGCTGAGTTGGATGAAGACCGCCATCGCTTCGTCGGGGCGCTTCAAATCGGTCAGCAACACGCCCTTCGCAAAGCGCAGCTGGGCATCTGTGGGCCGCTGAGACAACGCCTTGTCGACGAGAGTCAGCGCACCGATGGTGTCCCCGTTGGCAGCGAGGCGCTCGGCGTCTGCCAGATCGTCGGCGCGAGCGCTCGACGCGCCCGATGCAAGCGCGACCAGCAGGAGGGCAATGATCGTCGGTCGTGTCATGGAAGATCGTCGAGCGCTGGCCGGTGGGGAAGTCGCATCCCATGGGGATTGGGGGAAAGGGCGCCGCTATACTGAAATGAGATTCTATCGGCGCCCATCGCCCACGCAGGCGGTTGCGCGCAGTTCCCCTGCCGCAGCAGCGGCCCTCCCGAATGACCCTGCACGTTTTCAATACGCTGTCGCGCAGCGTCGAGCCGTTCCATCCCCTCGAGGCAGGGCATGTGCGCATGTACGTCTGCGGCATGACGATCTACGACCTGTGCCACATGGGGCACGCGCGCATGATGATGGCGTTCGACGTGGTCTACCGTTGGCTGCGAGCCAGTGGCTATGAGGTGACGTACGTTCGCAATATCACGGACATCGAGGACAAGATCATCCGGCGTGCGCTCGAGCGCGGCATCACGATCCGTGCGCTCACCGACGAGATGATCGCCGCCATGCGCCAGGACATCGGTGCCATCGGCATCGAGCCGCCGACACACGAGCCGCGGGCGACGGACTACGTGCCGCAGATGCTCGACCTGATTGCTCAATTGGAAAAGCGTGGTCTGGCCTACCGGGCGGCGGGCGGTGACGTCAACTTCGCCGTTCGCAAGTTCCCGAGCTATGGTCGCCTGTCGGGAAAATCGATTGACGAGTTGCGTGCTGGCGAGCGTGTCGCGGTCCAGGACGACAAGCAGGATCCCCTCGACTTCGTCCTTTGGAAAGCCGCCAAGCCGACCGAACCGGCCGATGCCGTTTTCGACGGCCCGTACGGGGCGGGCCGACCCGGCTGGCACATCGAATGCTCGGCGATGAGTTGTGCACTGCTCGGTGAACCGTTCGACATCCATGGCGGCGGGATGGACCTGCAGTTTCCTCATCACGAAAACGAGATCGCCCAGAGCGAAGGCGCCAGTGGACGGCCGTTCGTCAAGTATTGGTTGCACAACGGCTTCCTCAACGTCGACAACGAGAAGATGTCCAAGTCGCTGGGCAACTTCTTCACCATTCGAGACGTGCTCGCGCGTTACGACGGCGAGACGTTGCGCTTCTTTATGCTGCGCACGCATTACCGCAGCCCGTTCAATTTCAGCGACGTGAATCTCGACGACGCGCGCGGCGCCTTGCGCCGGCTGTACGGGGCCCTCGATGCAGTGGACGCGACAACGATTGACATCGACTGGCGCGTGCCGGCCGCAGCCCGCTTTCGTGCCGCGATGGACGATGACTTCAATACGCCGGGTGCGGTGGCGGTTCTGTTCGAACTCGCGGCCGACGTGCACCGCGACCGGTCCGTCCCGTCTGCCTCGTTGCTGCGTGCACTTGGTGGCGTGCTCGGGGTTCTTCAACAGGCGCCGCGGGCATATCTGCAAGGCGGTTCGGGACTCGACGAAATGGCGATTCAGGCGCTCATCGACGAGCGCGCCCAGGCCAAGAAGACGCGGGATTTCGCCCGGGCCGATCGCATTCGTGCCGATTTGCAGGCGCAGGGCGTCGAGTTGAAGGATTCGGCGCAGGGCACCACCTGGGTTCGCGCCTGACACAAGCCGATGTCCGTCTCGAATCCCCAGGCCGATCTGCCCGTTCCTGATTTCTGGGATGACGCCTGCCGGCATCTGAAGCGGCGCGACCGTGTTCTCAAGCGCCTGATCCCCCAGTTCGGCGAGGCGAGGCTGCAAAGTCGCGGCGACGCTTTCACTACGCTCGCCCGTTCAGTGGTCGGGCAGCAGATCTCCGTGAAGGCCGCACAGTCGGTGTGGACGCGTTTCGTGGCGTTGACCAGTGTGCCGGGCGCAGCCTTGATGCCGGCAGCCGTCAAGGCGCTGGCGCCGCAGCAATTGCGGGAGGCCGGCCTCTCGGCCCGCAAAGCCGAGTATCTGCTCGACCTGTCGCGCCATTTCTGCGACGGCAGGGTCCACGTGGACCAATGGCGCGAGATGGACGACGAAGCCATCATCGACGAACTCGTCGGCATCCGCGGCATCGGCCGCTGGACGGCGGAGATGTTCCTGATCTTTCACCTGATGCGTCCTGATGTCCTTCCGCTCGACGACCTGGGGCTGCTCAAAGGCATCAGCGTCAATTATTTCAGTGGTGAGCCGGTTTCGCGCGCCGAGGCGCGCGAAGTGGCCGAAGCCTGGACCCCGTACCGCTCGGTGGCCACCTGGTACCTGTGGCGGAGCCTCGATCCGCTGCCGGTAGACTATTGATCCCTACCGACGCATGATGCATCGATGAGCAAGCGACATTTCCTGGACTTCGAGCAGCCGATTGCCGAGCTCGAATCGAAGATCGACGAGCTCCGCTACGTCCAGTCCGAGTCTGCCGTCGACATCTCCGACGAGATCGGCCGGCTGGGCCAGAAGAGCCAGCAGCTCACCAAGGACATCTACTCGAGCCTGTCTCCATGGCAGGTGACACAGATCGCCCGCCACCCGCAGCGCCCCTACACGCTCGATTACGTGGGCGAGCTCTTCACTGAATTTCACGAGTTGCACGGCGACCGCGCCTTTGCCGATGACCAGAGCATCGTCGGGGGACTCGCGCGTTTCAACGGGCAGGCGTGCATGGTGCTGGGCCATCAGAAGGGGCGAGATACCAAGGAACGCGCCGCACGCAACTTCGGCATGTCGCGGCCCGAGGGTTATCGCAAGGCGTTGCGGCTGATGCGCGTGGCGGAGAAGTTCGGTTTGCCGGTATTCACGTTCGTCGATACGCCTGGCGCCTACCCTGGCATCGGCGCGGAGGAGCGCGGTCAGAGTGAAGCCATTGGCCGCAACATCTTCGAGATGGCGCAGCTCGAGGTGCCGATCATCACCACGATCATCGGCGAAGGCGGCTCGGGCGGTGCGCTGGCCATCAGCGTGGGCGACCAGTTGCTCATGCTGCAATATGCGGTGTATTCCGTGATCTCGCCCGAAGGGTGCGCTTCGATCCTGTGGAAGACCTCCGAGCGCGCGGCAGATGCTGCCGAGGCGCTGGGCATCACCGCGCACCGGCTCAAGGCGCTGGGCGTCATCGACAAGATCGTCAGCGAGCCGGTCGGCGGCGCCCATCGGGACCCCAAGCAGATGGCGTCGCAGCTCAAGCGCGCGCTGAACGATGCCTTGCGCCAGGTCGCCGACTTGAAGCCGAAGGAATTGCTGCAACGGCGCTATGAGCGCCTGCAGTCCTACGGCCGCTTCACCGACACCAAGGACCGTTGACACGATGCCGCTTCGGATCGCGGTGGCCGCAAGTGGCGGGCGCGATTCGACCGCATTGCTGCATGCCACCGCGCGCGCTGCGCGGGGCCTGGGCGTCGAAGTCCACGCGCTGCATGTTCACCACGGCTTGATGCTTCAGGCCGATGCCTGGTGGACGCACGTAGAGTCACAGTGCCGGCGTTGGCGCGCGGGGGGCCTGCCCGTACGTTTCCATGGCCAACGTCTGGACGGGCAACCGATGCCTGGCGACAGCGTGGAAGCCTGGGCACGGCGCGAGCGGTATGCCAAGCTGGCGGGACTGGCCAGGTCTCTCGGCATCGACTGCGTGCTGCTCGCGCACCACCGGCGCGACCAGGCCGAGACGTTCTTGCTTCAAGCGCTGCGCGGGGCCGGCCCGCTGGGGCTGGCGGCCATGCCGACGCACGCTGTGCGAGACGGGATTCGATGGTCGCGGCCCTGGCTCGACATGCCGCGCGAGGCGATCGATGGGTATGTGGCCCGGTACCGCCTTGGGCATGTCGATGACGCGAGCAACCGGGACCCACGCTATCTACGCAGCAGGATGCGGCAGGCACTGTGGCCCGTCTTGGCAGCGGCCTTCCCGCAGGCGGAAGCCACCCTCAGTGCGGCGGCACGTCGCGCGCAGGAAGCCGCCGCCTGCCTGACCGAGTTGGCGGATCTGGACATGCACACCTGTGTGGATTCGAAGGATCGGCTCGACGTCGTGGCTTGGCGCCAGCTGTCCGGGCCGCGGGGCGCCAACCTGTTGCGAAACTGGCTGCCAAGATTTACAGGCGATGGTGTGCCGGACAGCCTCGTGGCAAGGCTGGCCGACGAGTTGCCCGTGGCAAGGACGTCCTGCGTTTGGCCGCTGCATGACCTCAACCTGCGGCTTGACCGTGGTCTGTTGTCAGTCGTTCCTGCGGACGAAAAACGCGTTGTCGGGCCGGCATCGATGCCGATCGACCTGAGCCGTCCCGGTTTGCTCCCCACGCCAGCTTGGGGGGGCACGTTTCTGGTCCGCGACGCCGGCGTCGGGCAGGGCATTTCGTGCGCGCGGCTGGCAGCGGCCGAACTGCGTGCGCGCCGTGGGGCGGAGCAATTCCAGGGGAACCCCCGTTCCGTGCCTCGCAGCCTCAAGAAGCACTACCAGGCCGTCGGAGTCCCCGCGGCCGAACGCATGGCGCCGCTCGTGTATGTGGGTGGCGCCCTGGCCTTCGTCCCGGGGCTCGGCATCGACGCACGTCAGATGGCGTTGCCGGGAGAGCCAGGCTGCGAACTGGAGTGGGTTCGCGGGCCTGCGCCCCGCGATTGAGCCTGTTGCAGCGCAGCTAAAATCCCGGGTTCTGTCGGATCCGCGGGACGAATACCTCGCGGCCGGCGTCAACGCACCGCACACGTCATGGCATTGATCGTCCACAAGTATGGCGGCACCTCGATGGGGTCGACGGAACGCATTCGCAGCGTCGCCCAGCGCGTGGCCAAATGGGCCCGGGCCGGCCACCAGATCGTGGTCGTACCTTCCGCCATGAGTGGCGAGACCAACCGGCTGTTGGGGTTGGCCAAGGAATTGATGCCACAGGCCGACAGCGCCGAGGCGCAGCGCGAACTCGACATGATCGCCGCGACGGGCGAGCAGGTGTCGGTGGGCCTGCTGGCGCTGGCCTTGCAGGCGCAAGGGCAGGGAGCCGTGAGCTACACCGGTTGGCAGGTGCCGGTGAAGACCGATTCGGCCTATACCAAAGCCCGCATCCAATCGATCGACGACGCGCGCATCCGTGCCGACCTGGATGCGGGCCGCGTGGTCATCGTCACCGGGTTCCAGGGCATCGATTCGCAGGGCCACATCACCACCCTCGGGCGTGGCGGAAGTGACACATCGGCCGTCGCGGTGGCTGCCGCGATGAAGGCCGATGAATGCCTCATCTACACCGACGTGGACGGCGTGTACACCACCGATCCACGCATCGTGCCCGAGGCGCGCCGCCTGGCGACCATCAGCTTCGAGGAGATGCTCGAAATGGCCAGCCTGGGCTCCAAGGTGCTGCAGATCCGATCGGTCGAATTTGCAGGGAAGTACCGGGTGCCGATGCGTGTGCTGTCGAGCTTCACGCCCTGGGACATCGACATCGCGGAAGAGGCCCGGTCGGGCACGTTGATCACCTTCGAAGAGGACGAGAAGATGGAACAGGCCGTCGTATCAGGCATCGCGTTCAATCGCGACGAAGCCAAGGTCACCGTGCTCGGCGTGCCGGACAGGCCAGGTATCGCGTACAGCATTCTCGGCGCCGTGGCCGAGGCCAACATCGATGTCGACGTGATCATTCAGAACGTGTCGCACGACGGCAAGACGGATTTTTCCTTCACCGTCCATCGAAACGACTACCACCGCGTGCTCGACCTGCTGAACAACAAGGTCGCACCGTCGACCGGCGCAGCGTCGGTCACGGGCGACCCGAAGATCTGCAAAGTCAGCATCGTGGGCATCGGCATGAAGAGCCACGTCGGCGTCGCGGCACGCATGTTCCGCACGTTGAGCGAGGAGGGCATCAACATCCAGATGATCTCCACGAGCGAGATCAAGACCAGCGTCGTGATCGACGAGAAATACATGGAACTCGCGGTGCGCGCGCTCCACAAGGCGTTCGATCTGGACGCACCCCTGCCCGCCTGAGGCATTCGCTGTACCGCGCAGCGGTTAGAATATTTAGCTTCGTGCTGGAGTCGTGACCGAGTGGCCGAAGGTGCTCCCCTGCTAAGGGAGTATGTGGGCAAAACCTGCATCGAGGGTTCGAATCCCTCCGACTCCGCCAGATGACCTTATGAATGGGCCCCGCAAAGGGCCTTTTTCATTGGCGAACGGACGAACACAGAACTCCGTGCGGCAACCTGGCGCTGGTACAGGCCTCGCTGGGCGCGCGTCGACGTTGTAGCCGTCCTTATCCGCTCAGCTGGCGCCAAAGCGACGGCTCGAGCGTGGCCGCCGACATCAGGCCGCTCATGAAGGCCGCCTGCACCCCCGGCCCGGCGACGTCCTGTCCCGCAAGAAGAAGTCCCGGTACGGGCGTTCGAAGCCTCAAGGCGTCGCTGACCAGGCGCTCGACGGACATCTCCACGCCGTACATGGACCCGTCGACCGCGCGCACGAAGCGCTGCTGCGTCAGCGGCGTGGCGGCCTCGTGGAAGCGCACCATCGGCGCCAGCGTGGGGAAATGGCGCTCGAATTGCCCGAGCAGCCTCTGTGCGACCCACGCCTTGAAGGCGGGGTAGTCGTCGGCCGAATGCTGTTTGTCGAGCCACGGCGCGAAGGCGGCGCGATCGACGACGGCGAGCGCCTCGGCCGTGGGTGGCCCTTGCCACGCAGGGTCCTTCAACGATGGGAAACTGACGAACAGACCCGGTGCGTCCTCGTCTGCAGGCTGCCGCCACAATTGGCCGATATCGTTGCTTTCATAGATCCAATGGTTGGCCGACGTCGCGCCGGCACCGACGATGTCACCCTCGAGCCCAAGATAGAGTGCCACGAAGCCTGGTCCCGGCTCGAGCGCGCTTGCCTTCTGACGCCACTCCCCGGCGACCGACCCGTCCAGGCAGGACAGCGTGTTGGCGACGCCGATGTCGGAGATCACGTGCTCGGCACGCTCCACGGTCACCGACCCAGCGCGCAACACCTCGACCCCGACCGCACGGCCCTCCTCGACGAGGATCCGGCGCACGTCGGCACCAAGACGGCATTCGCCGCCTGCACTTCGCACGGTCGGCAGCAACGTCTCGGCAAAACGCGCGGGGCCACCGACCGGGAAGTAGGCGCCACCGTCGTACGCCCCGGTTACCCATGCATGTTCGATGAACGGTGCAATCGCTGGCGGCGCACCATAGTCGGCCCATCGGGCACCGAGCACGGCGCGCAACTGCGGGTGGGCGATGTCCGCAAGTAGATCCGCCAGCGTGCGACCTGACCAGGCGTCGGCCTGTCGGCCGCGCAGAATGCGAAAGCCCCAGCCGATCCATGCCGGAAGCTGGTGCGACGCCATCAACGTGGTGCCGGCCTTGCGTGCTTCGTGGCACGCGTGGAACCAGCGGTCGATCGACGCCGTCTCGCTCGGAAAGCGCTCGTGAAGTGCCGCGCGGTAGGCGGCCTCCGGGTGCGAGATGCCGAATTCGAAGTCAGGCAGCCGCACGACATCGTATGGATTGGCGCACGGCGCGAATTGCAGCGTGCCGTCACCGAGCCAATCCAGCAGTCGCCGAAACTGGCTCTCAGGGCCGTCCTGCGGACCGACGCCGCTGACGTAGTGAACACCCGTGGCAAAGACCCATTCGTGTCGACGAAACACCTGGGTTTGTCCGCCCGCCACGGTGTGCTGTTCGAGCAACAGGACACGCCTGCCGCGTTTGGCGAGCGCTGCCGCGGCCGCCAAGCCGCCGATGCCGGACCCGATCACGATGACATGCCACATTCATGACTCTCGGTTGACCGCCGGGATCAGTCTCGGGGATCGGGCGCAGGCCGCAACTGATTGAAATCAATCCTCAGTCTGCACGGTCCAGCAGGCCGACGCCGCTGTCGTCCTTGAGAGCCGTGCCACTCAAACGCAGCCGCAGCGACTGCTGCAGCAACCACGCGATGCGGCCGGCTGCTCGTTCGGGCGGCAGCCCTGCGGCGCGGATGTTGCTGACGCAGTTTCGTTGCGCATCGACACGTCCGACTTCGGGCGCGTAGGTGAGGTAGGCGCCCAGGCTGTCGGGGGCGCTCAGGCCGGGCCGCTCGCCGATGAGCATCAACGCCGTGCGTGCACCCAGCAGTGCACCGATCTCGTCGGCCAGCGCCACACGCGCCTGCGTCGCAACGACCGGTGGGGCCCAGCGCAGCGTGCCGCCCAGGGCCCCGTGCAGCGCGCGCATCAACGTCGGCCCGTGCGTCTTCACCGCCAGCGCCGACAGGCCGTCACCCAGCACCACGACCACATCGAACGGCGACGGCGGCCGGTCGATGGCCTGCAACTGCCGCACGCCGTCCGCCGCCAGGCGGCGGCCGAGGTCGGGGCGCCTGAGGTACTCGTCGCGTGTCGCTGCACGGCTGCAGACCTGGACCGTGGGCCAGCCTTCGGCCTGAAATTGCGAGCACAGTTCGGCGGCGTCCAGCGGCAAGTGCACGGCGTCACGCGCCTGGGCATGATCGGCCGCGAAGCGCAGCACTTCCGCCGTTGGCAGGCCGGTGCCGCTGCGGCCCAGCGCGATGCGCGCCGGCGTATGGCGGCGCAGTTCGAGCCAGGGATCGGCCTCCGCAGCAATCGGCAGCTTCATCGGGGTGCTTCGAGCAACCGTGCGACCGACGACACCAACGTTGGCACCGAGGACGCGGGCAGCAAGGTGCCGGCGCCATCCGTGATACCCATGCGCTGCAACCAGGCTTCGAATTCCGGCGCACGCTTCAGCCCCAGCAGGCGGCGCACGAACAATGCGTCGTGGAACGAGGTGCTCTGGTAATTGAGCATCACGTCGTCTGCGCCGGGCACGCCCATCACGAAATTGACCCCGCTGGCCGCCAGCAGCACGAGCAGGTTGTCCATGTCGTCCTGGTCGGCTTCGGCGTGGTTGGTGTAGCAGATGTCGCAGCCCATCGGCAGCCCGAGCAGCTTGCCGCAGAAGTGATCCTCGAGCCCGGCGCGCACGATCTGCTTGCCGTCGTACAGGTATTCGGGGCCGATGAACCCGACCACCGTATTCACCAGCAAGGGCCGGTAGCGCCGTGCCACCGCATAAGCGCGGGCTTCGAGCGTCTGCTGGTCGACACCGTGGTGAGCGCCGGCCGACAGGGCGCTGCCCTGACCGGTCTCGAAATACATCACGTTGTCGCCCAACGTGCCCCGCCGCAGCGACAACGCAGCGGCATGTGCCTCTTCGAGCAGCGCCAAATCGATGCCGAAGCTCCGGTTCGCGGCCTCGGTGCCTGCAATCGACTGAAACACCAGGTCCACGGGCGCGCCAAGCTCCAGTGCCCGCATCGTGTTGGTGACGTGCGTCAACACGCAGGCCTGTGTCGGGAGCTGGTGCTGCTGGATCAATTCGTCGAGCAATTGCAGCAGGCGCACGAGCTCCGGCACGCTGTCGGCCACCGGATTGACGCCGATGACGGCGTCGCCGGCGCCGTACATCAGGCCGTCCAGCACGCTGGCCAGGATGCCTGCCGGGCTGTCGGCCGGATGGTTGGGCTGCAGGCGCAATGCCAGGTGGCCAGGCAGGCCCAGGGTGTCGCGAAAGCGTGTCACGACATGGCAGCGGCGGGCCACGGAAATCAGGTCTTGATTGCGCATGAGCTTGCTCACGGCGGCCACCATCTCGGGCGTCAGGCCCGGCGCCAGTGCGGCCAGCACGTCCGGCGTCGTCGCATCGGCGAGCAGCCAGTCGCGGAAGTCGCCGACCGTCAGATGCGCGACCGGCGCGAACGCCTGCGTCTCGTGGTCGTCGATGATCAACCGCGTGACGGCGTCCTCTTCGTACGGGACCACGGCCTGTTGCACGAACACCTTGAGAGGCAGGTCGGCAAGCACCTGGCGTGCTGCGATCCGCTCACGCGCACTGTTCGCGGCCAGCCCAGCGAGCTGGTCGCCCGACCGCGCTGGCGTGGCCTTGGCCAGCAGGTCGCGCAGATCGGCGAAATGAAAGCGTTCGCCACCGACCGTGGCTGCATGCGTCATCGGCCCATTGTGCCGATGATGTGCGCGGCACTTTCAACGCATGCTGCATGCATGTGCTGGCAGGGCCGGATCATCGCGCCGCCTGATGTCCGCGCGGTGGGATCGGGGCGAAGGGAGCCGAGCGTGCGCGGGACGCAAGTGCGGCACGGGCGACCCGGCCACCGGCCCTGGCGGGCGGAGCCGGCTGCCAAGCATGCCGTCGCTGCCGACTGTGAACTCTCGGCATCTGCCGGCCTGGGATGACAGGAGCGGCCGGCGACAACCCGCCGGCCTTCTGGAGAGCCGACGAGCTGCCGTCGTCAGTTCAAAGCGCGGCGTCCTTGAGCTTCTTGAGTGCGCGCGTCTTGATCTTGACACTTGCCGGCTTGGCAGCGAAGACACGCTCTTGCTTCGTGAACGGGTCGATGCCGGTGCGCTTTTTCTTGGCCGGCACATTGATGACGTTGACCTTCAGAAGCCCCGGCAGCGTGAATGAGCCCAGGCCCTTCTTGTGCACCGATGCCAACATCGTGGCCTCGAGCGAAGCGATCACGGCTTTCACGGCCTTGATCTCGACCGCAGCCAATTCCGCCAGATGCGTGACCAGGCTGGACTTGTTGAAGGCACTGGTGATGGGCTTCACCGAGGCGACCGTCTTGGCCGGTCCGGCAGCCTTGACGGCCTTCTTTGCCGCTGCGGCGGGCTTCTTCGTCTTGGGTGCAGGAGCCGCCGCCTTTTTCGTCGGTACCTTGCTCGTCGTCTTCTTTGCAGTCGCCATGGGGTCTTGTTTCCTAAAAAATTGAAATGCGGCCGGGTTTCCGGACCGCCGTGATTCTAGGTGTGTGCCCGTTCGGTGCAGAGAGCTTCCTGCACACGCGACGCGACGGTGTGTCGTTGAAGGCCCTGGCGGCATTCGACGTCGGATATCCGGTCCGAATTTCGCCAGTGAGCGCCAAAGGGTCGGCCCCGCCTTGCCGCAGTGTGGAACTGCATTCGAGGACGTGCTCCAGATCGCCGCGCGGCGTGAACGCCGGTTCAGCCCAAACGCCACCAGGAGGGCAACAGCGCGACGACGTCCTCGCGGTGATATCGGTCGTCCAGCAACCAAAGCCATCCCCGGTCCTCGGGCGTCCTCAACACGCGGCCCGCTGCCTGCACGACCTTTTGCATGGCCGGAACCAAATCCGCGTAGCCATGTTCGGCGCCGAACAGCTTGGCCACGCGTGCCTGAACGGCGTCTTGGGCCGCAGACACCGGCGGCAGGCCCAGTGTTGCAATGAAGGCACCGATCAGCAATGCACCCGGCAGGTCCACGCCTTCGGCAAACAATCCACCCAGCACCGCAAAACCGATGCCGTTGCCATCGGGCTCGAAGCGGGCGAGGAAGGCCTGCCGCGCCGAGGCACTCATGCGCCGATCCTGCCGCCATTGCATGATCTCCGGCCGTCGTGCGGCCAATGCCGCCGCGGCCTTCTCCAGGTAGTCGAAGCTGCTGAAGAATGCGAGGTAGTTGCCCGGATGTTCGTCGAACTGGCGTGCCATCACGTCCAACATTCGCGTCATCGAGCGGTCGCGGTCGGCCAAGCGCGTCGAGACTTCGCTGGCCACCTGTACGACCAGATGCTCGGCAGGGAATGCCGGCGGCACGTCGATCCACGCCGTGTTCTCGGGCAGCCCCAGCATCTTGATCGCAAAGTCGGGTGGCGCGAGCGTGGCCGAGAACAACGTGACGCTGTACAAGGCCGCAAAGCGCTGGCGCAAGAAGCACGCCGGTGCCACATTGCGCACCCGCAGCGTTGCATCGGGCCCACGAGGCTCGACATCGCCATCGGACTCGATGCCGGTGCTGGTGCTGGAGCGGGTCTGCACTTCGAGCAGCGAGTGATCGCTCAATGCCTCGACGAGCTTGAGGAGGCGTTGCAGTTCGAAGTGGAAGTCGAGCAGCGGGCCGACCGCCAGCGGCTGCCGATGAAAGTGCGCCGACAGCGCGCCGGCGGCATCCTGCATCGCCTGCACAAAGGTGTCGGGCGCGGTTTCGAGTACCGCATAGGGCGACGCGGCACTTGCAGCCAGATCTTCCGTCGATCGCGTCAAGGTCACCAGCGATGCGCCGATCCCTGCCGATGCGATCTGCGCGGCCGCGCGCATCTGGCTCGCGCGAAGCTCGCCGCTGTACATCTGCCGCGCGCGTTCGACCAGGTTGTGCGCCTCGTCGACCAGCACCGCCAGCTTCCAGTCCAGCGCCTGCACCAGGCCCCACAGCTGGCCGTTGGGGTCGAACAGATGGTGCACGTCACCCACCAGCACATCGGCCCAACGCAACAATTCCTGGCCCAGGTAATACGGGCAGATGCCGTGCTCCAAGGCGATGCGCCGCTGCGCATCGGCGTCGAGCCAGCCTTCTGCGATCGCCTGCTCGCGTGCAGCGGGCAAACGGTCGTAGAAGCCTCGGGCGAGTGTGCAGGCGGCGCCGTGGCAGGCCTTGTCGGGGTGCTCGCAGGCCTGGTCCTTGGAGACCATCGCCAAGATGCGCAGCGCTTGACCTGTGGTCCCGGCGCGCAGCGCGTCCAGCGTCTCCAGGGCCGCAAGCCGCCCTGTCCCCTTGCAGGTGAGGTAGGCGAGCTTGTCGATGCCATGGCCCGGCATCGCACGAAGAAGGGGGAACAGTGTGCCTATGGTCTTGCC
The DNA here is from genome assembly GCA_024641945.1 of Rubrivivax sp. GTDB lineage: Bacteria > Pseudomonadota > Gammaproteobacteria > Burkholderiales > Burkholderiaceae_C > Rubrivivax. The sequence continues at coordinate 40,986 of JAHECD010000005.1, forward strand.
GATGCCGGTGGGCGCCTGCGCCAGCAGGCATCGGCCCTTGGCTGTTGCGCGGTACACCGCCTCGGCCAGTCCCCGCTGGCCATCGCGAAAGGCGGCGCGAGGAAAGGCCAGCTTCGTCAACGCGGCATCGCGAGTTGCGCGGTGCCGGGCCTCCTGCTCTGCCCATTCGGTGAAATGCGCACAGCGTTGTGCCAGTTCGGCATCCAGTTGTTCCGCGCCGAAGACTTCCCGAAGTTCCACTTCGGTCTGGGACTCGACATCGAAGTAAACCAGCGCCAGCGCAATCTCCGAAACGTGGCGTGTGCGGCAGAACAGCGCGCCATAGGTCTGCAGTTGTGCCCAATGCAGATGGCGTCGGTTCTCCGGAATCTCGTCGGGATGGCCGCGGATCGTCTTGATCTCTTCAAGGCAACGGCGGCGCGGGTCATAGCCGTCGGCCCGGCCGCGGACTTGCAGCTGCCCGCAGGTGCCTTCGAGGGCGATCTCGGTCTCGTAGTCCTGGCCGCGTCGGCTCACCACGGTGTTCTGGCCCTTGAGACCTTCGAGCGCCGTGGCCGACGGCGTGAAGCGCCGGTCCAGGTCGCCGCGCTTGGCGGTGAACTCGCAAAGACTGCGCACGGACACCGTGTACGACCAGGACGTCTTGTCTACGGCGGCGACGGCGGTGTGCGGCGTGGAACTGATCATGGCCCACATTGTCGGCAGCGGAACGAGTCCTTCACGGTCGGGCTACTTTTGGGCGCCGGGTACGACACAGGCGAGCCCGTGGCCGGTGCAGCCGACACCGCTGCGGCGGACGCGAGCGGCGAACCAGAGCGTGCCCGAAGTGGCGGCCCGGTATCCGGTCCCGCACTCATTCTTGGCACTGCGCAAGGATTGGCCCGAGCGCCGGCAAGCGGCGTTCGCCATCCAGCGCGCTCATCACCGGGGCGTCAGCGCATCGCTGATGCGGCTTTGGGGGGATTCGAACCACCCGCTGGCCTGCCCGGAGGGACTCGAACCCCCGACCTGCGGATTAGAAATCCGCTGCTCTATCCAGTTGAGCTACGGGCAGTGGCACGAATTCTAGGACGCGAGCACGGCAGCAGGGGCTGCCTGCGCTCACCGAGTCATCGGCGCCGGTACTGCGTCTTTCCGAAGAGGATTTCGCGCGCCTTGTCGCCGGTGACCGGCTTTCGAAGGTCGGCGAGCACTTCCACGCCGCGTTTGACGGCCGGTCGTGCCCCGATCTCGTCGAACCAGCCCTTGAGGTGAGGGTAGTCGGTCCAGTCGATACCCTGGTTCTTCCACGACCGCAGCCAGGGGAAAACCGCGATGTCTGCGATGCTGTACTCGGCGCCGCCGATATAGCGGCTGCGTGCGAGACGCCGGTTCATCACGCCGTAGAGTCGTCGAGCCTCGTTGGTGTAGCGATCGATCGCGTACGGAATCTTCTCCGGCGCGTACACGCGGAAGTGGTGGGCCTGCCCGAGCATCGGCCCGACGCCGCCCATCTGGAACATCAACCACTCGAGCACTTCGTACTTGCCGGCAGTGTCTGCCGGAAGGAATCGCCCGACCTTGGCCGCCAGGTACAGCAGGATCGCACCGGACTCGAACAGAGAAATGCTCTTACCGCCCGGCCCGTCCGGGTCCGTCATGGCCGGGATCTTGTTATTGGGGCTGATGGCGAGGAATTCCGGGGCAAATTGCTCACCGGCGCCGATATCGATCGGGTGCGCGCGGTACTCCAGCCCGCACTCCTCCAGCATGATGTGAACCTTGTGACCATTGGGTGTCGGCCATGAGTACAACTCGATCATGCTCGGCTCCTGTTCTGACTGCGCGACCACTCTAAACCATGCTCGGATCGATCAGAAGATGGCTGGGAGCTGCCGCTTCGGCCCGCGATGGCTGGGGCGGGCTCACGTCATGGGCGGCAGACCACGGCTATACGTTCCGCGGTGTGCGGCGGAGTGACGGGTTCGTGATCGATGGCCGGCTCGGTGCCACACCGTGGCGGCTGGAGTGGGGCGCGTCCCAGCGTGTCTACGTCACCGGCAACGAACTGCGCATCCGTGCCGAACTCGGCGTCCTGCCCGATCTGCAAACCCTCGTGCTCAACCGCGTGCTCCAGGAAGCGATGGAGAAGGACGTCTTCAATCAGTATGTCGAAGGTGTTCAGACGCGGATCGATACCCACACGCCGCCCGAGATGCGCTGGCTCGTGATGTTTCCGCAGTTGTCCGATGCGGAGCTCAAGGAACTCGGCAACCGGTGGGCGGCCGTTTCCAACCTGAAGACCTGGCTCGAACGCTGGCTCGACGGGCCCTTGGCGAACATGCTCGAGCAGGTGCCGGGCGGGCCGGCAGATCCGCTGGTCTTGATGGTTTCCCGTGGCCGGCTGGTGCTGCGCACCGGACTGACCGATCCCGATCCCGCATCGCTCGATCGCTGGCTCGTCTTGTTCGAATGTGCGCTGCGCGAGGCCTTGCGGGTCTGCTCCGACTTTGCGGACGCCCACGGGCAGAGCACACGTCCCAGCCTCTGGTCGCCATCAGTGATGGCGGCCGAAGACATCGAAGCGACAACACACTGACCGTCGCAGGGCCGGGAGGGCACCCACCAGTACGTGGGTGCAGCCGGCGTCCGCATCTCGACAGCCATGCCGCACCAAGCGACGGCCACCGGGGCGCCAGGCCGCGGCGGCGTGGCGCCCGGTCCTCAGGCCGCGTGGCGACCGAGTTCGATCTTCGCGATCGCGTTGCGGTGCACTTCGTCCGGGCCGTCGGCAAATCTCAACGTACGTGCCTGGGCATAGAAGTAGGCGAGCGGGAAGTCCTGGCTGACGCCGGCGCCGCCATGCACCTGCATCGCCCAGTCGATCACCTGGCAGGCCATGTTCGGCGCCACGACCTTGATCATGGCGATCTCGGCCTTGGCCGCCTTGTTGCCGGCGACGTCCATCATCCAGGCGGCCTTGAGCGTGAGCAGGCGGGCCTGGTCGATGAGGCAGCGGGCTTCCGCGATGCGCTCTTGCGTGACGCCCTGCTGCGCCACCGTCCGGCCGAACGCGGTGCGCGACGATGCGCGTTTGCACATCAGTTCGAGCGACCGCTCGGCCAGCCCGATGAGCCGCATGCAATGGTGAATGCGTCCGGGGCCGAGTCGCCCCTGGGCGATCTCGAAGCCGCGGCCTTCACCGAGCAGGATATTGCTGGCCGGCACGCGCACGTTGTCGAAATCGACTTCCATGTGCCCATGCGGTGCGTCGTCGTAGCCCATCACGCTCAACGCGCGCAGCACCTTCACCCCCGGCGTGTCCATCGGCACGAGCACCATCGACTGCTGCGAATGGCGCGGCGCCTGCGGGTCGGTCTTGCCCATGAAGATCATGATCTTGCAGCGCGGATCGCCAGCGCCACTGGTCCACCACTTGCGACCGTTGATCACGTAGTCATCGCCCTGGCGTTCGATGCGTGCCTCGATATTGGTGGCGTCCGACGACGCCACGGCAGGTTCGGTCATCGCGAAGGCACTGCGGATCTCGCCCGCCAACAGCGGCTCGAGCCATTGTTTCTGATGCGCTGCGCTGCCGTAGCGCACCAGCACTTCCATATTGCCCGTGTCGGGTGCCGAACAGTTGAAAACCTCGCTCGCCCAGGGCACGCGGCCCATCAATTCCGCGAGCGGGGCATATTCCTGGTTCGTCAGGCCGGCACCACGGTCACTTTCCGGCAGGAACAGGTTCCAGAGGCCGGCGGCCCTGGCCTTGGGTTTGAGTTTCTCGATCACCTGCAGCGGTGTCCAGCGGCGCCCGGCCTGCGTATTGGCCTCGAGTTCCTGCCACCAGGCGGCCTCGGCGGGGAATACGTGTTCGCGCATGAACGCGTCGACGCGCTCGCGCAGTTCCTGGGTTCGTGGTGAATAGTCGAAGTCCATCTCTTGTCTCCTCAGGCTTTTCGAGCAAACGTCCAGCCCAGTTCGGCCAGGGGCCGTGCGCCGGCGCCGGCTTCTCGAGCCTCTGCGCTGGCGGCCGTGCCGTCGACCACCCGCTTGGCAATGCCTTGCAGGATCGCGGCGATTCGGAACAGGTTGTACGCCAGGTAGAAGTTCCAGTCTGCCGCCAACGCGACAGGGTCGCCACGCCCCGTGCGTTCGCAATAGCGGCGCACGTACTCGGCTTCGGTTGGAATGCCCAGGCTCGCGATGTCGCGCCCGCCGATGCCGCGTCCCATGGTGTACGGGATATGCCAGGCCATGCAGTGGTAACTGAAGTCCGCCAGCGGGTGACCGAGCGTCGAAAGCTCCCAGTCGAGCACGGCCAGGATGCGTGGTTCGGTAGGGTGGAATATGACGTTGTCGAGGCGATAGTCGCCGTGCACGATGGACACCTGGGCCTCGTCGCGCGCGCTGTCTGGAATATGCGCCGGCAGCCATTCGATCAGTCGGTCCATCGCCTCGATCGGTTCCGTGACCGAGGCCCGGTACTGGCGGCTCCAGCGGCCGATCTGGCGCTCGAAATAGTTGCCCGGCTTGCCATAGTCCGCAAGCCCCACCGCCGCCGGGTTGACCAGATGCATCGCCGAGATCACGCGGTTCATCTCGTCGTAGATCGCGGCCCGCTGTGAGGTCGACAGGCCTGGGAGCGACTGGTCCCACAGCACACGTCCTTCGACGTATTCCATGACATAGAACGCGCGCCCGATGACCGACTCGTCCTCGCACAGCACGTGCATGAGCGCTACCGGCACGGCGGTGCGTTGCAATGCCCGCATGACACGGAATTCGCGCTCGATGGCATGCGCCGACGGCAGAAGCCGCGCCACCGGTCCGGGCTTGGTGCGCATCACGTACGAGCAACCGGGTGTGTCGAGCTTGTAGGTCGGATTGCTTTGGCCGCCCTTGAATTGCTGCACCTGCAACGGTCCCGCAAAGCCATCGAGATGGGCCGCCAGGTAAGCCTGCAGGGCCTCGATATCGAAGGCGTGGGAGCCGCTGACGGGTTTGGTACCGGTGAATTTTTCCATGGCGTTCGTTGGAGGGTTGGCGCAGGTCAGCGATCGGCGATCGCCATCAGCTTGTCGCGCGAAAGAACGACCAGGCGGGTCGGCTCGACCCGGACCACGCCTTCGCGCTCGAAGCCCTTGAGCTCCTGGTTCACGCGCTGGCGCGAAGCACCGAGCAATTGGGCCAAATCCTCTTGCGCGAGTTGCAGGCCGATCCGGATCTCTGCACCTTGCTCGACACCGTAGCTCCGTGCCAGCAGCAGCAGTTGCTTGGCCAGGCGTGCTTGCAGCGGGCGCGAATTGAGATCTTCGTAATGATCGAACATCAGCCTCAGCCGGCGGCAGTTCAGGCGCAACAACGCGTCGTAAAGTTCGACGTGCTGAGAAAGCAGATCGTGAAAGTCGGGCTTGCGAACGACGAGAAGCGTGGTTTCGCCGTGGGCATCGGCATCGTGTGTGCGCGGCAGCCCGTCGAAAAGCGCGATGTCGCCGAACCAAGTGCCGGGATCGACGTAGGTCAGCGACACCTGCTTGCCCGACAGCGAGACCGAGCTCACGCGGACCGCGCCGCGCGCCACGCCGCACCACTCCGCTGCGGGTGCCCCGCGGGCCGCCAACGGCGCGCCGTCGGCCAGGCGCCGAACCAGCGAGCGCGAAAGAATGGCCTGCTGGAGCGCCGGCGACAGGCGAGAGAACCATCCACCGGTCTCGATGTTCTGGCGCTCGTCGGGGGTCAGTGGTGGCGTGATCATTGAAGGTCCCTCGAAAAGAGGCGAAGCAGCCGGGGCGCCGCGATCACGGCGGCGCGGGCCAGGCCGCGTCGTACGGCGGTGCGGTGTCGATTCGCGTGGTGCTGCGTGGCGCACCGGGTGCCGCCATGCCGCAGTCCGGCCCGCTCATGAAGGATTTTGTCATGCGGTGAAGACAGCCCAATTCAGAGGAAGTCGCCGCAAAGTCGCATGCTAGAGTCGTTTCACGATCATCTCATCGCATTTTTTCGCCCTGCGCATGCACCAGCGCCTCCTCACTTGTCTGTCTGTTTCGATCGCTGCCGCGTTCGGCAGCGGCGCAGCTTCGGCAGTTGGTTTCGGCCGAGCGAGTCCGTCGGCCAGCCTCGGAGCACCGCTGGATTTCAGCGTGCCACTCAGGCTCGAGACCGGCGAAATCCTGCCGGACGAATGTGTGGCGGCCCAGGTCGTCGCAGGCGACGCCGCGCTTGCCAACGGCGTCGTCTATGCGACGCTCGAGTCGGCCGGGCCGGCGCGCAGCCTGCGTGTCCGAACTTCCGTGCGAATTGACGAGCCGATCCTGGCGGTCACCGTGACGGTCGGATGCGATGTCAAGGTTTCGCGAAAATTCACCCTGTTTGCCGACCCGCCCGGACTGAGCACGGGCTTGCCGGCCGTCGTGGCTCCACCGGCGGTTGTGGCCGATGCCCCGGCGGCGCTGCCGGTGATCGCCCCTTCGGCCATGCCAGCGCGCCCGGCGGCTGCGCGGGCCGGTCCGGCGCGTATCGACCGCGCACCCACCCGCAAGGTCGTCAGAACCGCACCCAAGGGCGACGACGCATTGGTCCCGCGTTCGGGCAGCCCGGCCCAGGTCGTCGCCACGGAGCCCGGCCCGGCCGCCGCTTCGAAGTCGTCCGCCCCGCGGTCGTCGGCACGTCTGCGCCTGGACGCACCGTCAGTCACCTTTGCCGCCGACCAGGCTGCCGAAGCCGCATGGCAGCAGCGCGAGGAGTTGCTCGCAGCCGTTCGCGCCGCGACCACGGTGGCCCAGGTCGCTGCCGATTCCGCGTCAACCCGCGTCGCGGCGATGGAGGCATCGGTTGAGGCGCTCAAGCGCGACGCCAAGGCCCAGCGCGACGCCGTCGCGCGTCTTCAGCAATCGCTGTCCGAGGCGGACGACCGTGGCCGTTGGACGCCCTGGCTGTTGGGTGCCGTGATTGCGCTGCTCGGCGCCGCCGGTTGGCTGTACACACGGCTGCGCCGTGCCGAGAAGCTCAAGCAATCCGACTGGTGGCAAGCACCTGCAGCGTCCGGCGCAGATGCACCGGCGGCTGTAGAGACGCCGCCTCCGAATCCCGACGTTGGCTCGGTGTCCCCTGCTGCGCCTGTGCAGCCCCTGCCGGCGGCACCGGTCTCCGTTCCGACGGCCGCTCCGGTGGTCACGGCCAACGTGGGCGGAAACGCCGTCGCCGAGGACCGTTCCGGAGGGATGACGCAGCATACCCAGCCATTGCCGGCGGGATTCGTGGTGCCGGATTCACCTTCGCGCGACGTGTCTATCGAGGAGCTGCTCGACATCGAGCAGCAGGCCGAGTTCTTCATCGTTCTGGGCCAGGACGATGCAGCCGTCGACCTGCTGATGGGTCATCTGCGAAGCACGGGTGGCTCCAGCCCGCTGCCCTACCTGAAGCTGATGGAGATCTACCATCGCCGAGGGGACCAGACCGCGTACGAGCGCATCAGGGTGCGGTTCAACGATCGGTTCAACGCCGTTGCGCCGGACTGGTCGAGCGACTTGAACGCGGGCCGCTCGCTCGAGAGCTACCCCGAGATCATGTCCCGGATCGAAAACGATTGGTCGCGCCCCGTCGACGTGATGGCCGATCTCGAGACGTTGCTCTTCCGGACAGACGGCAACGAGTTGTTCGATCTGCCGGCATACCGCGACGTGCTGTTCCTCTTCACGCTGGCACGCGACGTCCAGGAGTCGATCCAGCACGAGGCCCCGCAGGTCGACGTACTCCTGCCGCTGTTTCGCGTCGGGGCCGTCGAAGTGGCCGAGCCCGAAGTCACGACGCCGAGCCAGCATGGCGAGCTTCGCCTCACGCTGGTCGAAAGACCCAAGGCTGCGCCCGAGCCGCAGTTGGAAGTGGCCGCACCCGCGGCCACCGACGATGCCTTGATCGACATCGGGTTCCTCAAGGACAGCGGCCCGGAACAGCGGCACTGAGCGCCGGCGGCGATTTCGCCGCGGCAACCGGCGCGCGAGCCGCTGCAATTCCGTCAGAGCTTGGCCAGACGCGAAAGCGCTTCGTTCAGCGTGTCGTCCTTCTTGGCAAAACACAGTCGGGCGATGCCTTGCTCGAAGCCGCCGTCGTAGAAGGCCGACAGCGGGATGGCCGCAACGCCGACCTCACGCGTGAGCCACTGGCAGAAGTCGGCCTCGGGCAGGCTGCTCACAGCGCTGTAGTCCACGCACTGGAAATAGGTGCCCGCCGTATGCAAGGCCTTCAGGCGGGTCTTTCCGATGCCTGCCGCGAAGAGATCGCGCTTGCGCTGGTAGAACGCCGGCAGGCCGAGATACGGGGACGGGTCGCCCATGTAGCTCGCGAGTCCATGCTGCATGGGTGTGTTCACGGTAAAGACGTTGAACTGATGCACCTTGCGGAACTCGGCCGTCAGCGGCGCTGGCGCGGCGACCGTGCCGATTTTCCATCCGGTGACATGGAAGGTCTTGCCGAAGCTCGACACGACAAAGCTGCGCGCCGCGAGTTCGGGGATCGACGAAGCACTGACGTGTGGCGTGCCGTCGAACACCATGTGTTCGTAGACCTCGTCGGAAATCAGCAGCACGTCGGTCGGCGCGAGCAGCGCCGCGAGTTGCAGCATTTCGGCGCGGGTCCAGACCGTGGCACTCGGGTTATGCGGAGAGTTGACGATGATGGCGCGCGTCCGCGTCGACAGGGCGCCGGCGATGGCCGCGAAGTCCGGGCGAAAGGTGCGCGGGGTGAGCGCGACGCGGACCACGGTGCCACCGGCCAGCTCGACATTGGGCGCATAGCTGTCGTAACACGGCTCGAGGACGATGACCTCGTCACCTGGATGCACGCAGCACAGCACGGCGGTCAGAATGGCCTGCGTCGCCCCTGCGGTGACCGTGATTTCGGTGACGGGGTCGTAGCGGTATCCATACAGTGACTCGATCTTGCCGGCGACGACTTCGCGCAGCGGCATGATCCCGGGCATTGGAGGGTACTGGTTCAGGCCCTCGCGCATGGCGCGGGTGACCTCGTCGACCAGGCGGGCGTCGCAGTCGAAGTCAGGGAAACCCTGGCCGAGATTGACGGCCTTGCACTCGGCGGCGAGCGCCGACATCACGGTGAAGATCGTCGTGCCGACGTGCGGCAGCCGGCTGGGGAGGGCAGGTGTGCGAAGGTGGCTCATGGGGGGACCGCGGGTCAGAGTTCGTAATTCTCGGCATCGCCGCGCATGGCGCGCTGGATGAGTGCACGCGTGAGGCGGTCGGACAGCAGCTCGGCGAAGGTCAGGACGAATTCGCGCAGGTAGACGCCGCGCCGGAAGGCCACGCGCGACACGTTGGTGCCGAACAGATGGGCCGCAGGGATCGACACGAGGTCGCTGTCGGGGCCGTCGTCGCGCACCGCCATCTCGGCCACGATGCCGATCCCCAGGCCAACCCGCACATAGGTCTTGATCACGTCCGAATCGAGCGCCTCGAGCGCGATCTCGGGTTTGATCCGGGCGCGTGCAAATGCATCGTCGATGCGCGAGCGGCCGGTGACGGTGCTGTGATACGTCACGAGCGGCTCGCTGGCGATCTGCTCGAGCGTCAATCGCTCGGTGCCCGCAAGGGCATGCCCGCGTGGCAGCACGACCACATGGTGCCAGTCGTAGCACGGCAAGGTGATGAGCCCGTCGTGGTTCTGCAGAGACTCGGTGGCCAGCCCAATGTCGGCGGTCTCCTCGAGCAGCATGCGAGCCACCTGGTCCGGCGTTCCCTGATGCAACTCCACCTGCACTTGTGGGTAGCGCCGGCGCAGCAGCGCCACCGGCGAAGGCAGCACATAGCGTGCTTGTGTGTGCGTGGTTGCGATCGACAGCGTGCCGGCCTCCTGCTTGCTGAACTGTTCGCCGATGCGCTTGAGGTTGCCGACTTCGCGCATGATGATGTCGATCGACTTGAGCACCTGCTCGCCCGGCTCCGTCACGCGCCGCAGGCGCTTGCCGTGCCGCATGAAGATGTCGATGCCGAGTTCTTCCTCGAGTTCGAGGATCGCTTTGCTGACGCCGGGTTGCGACGTGAAGAGCGCCTTTGCCGTCTCGGTGAGGTTCAGGTTGCGGCGTACCGCCTCCTGCACGTAGCGGAACTGGTGCAGATTCACGATGACTGATCGAGCGTGGCGGCAGCCGTGCGTGCCATGGCGTCGATCACCGGCCCGGTTTCGCCAATGGCTGCCTGCAGATTCCAGCGGATGGCGGGATGCCGCGCACGCAATTCCTCCAGCAGCAGTGGCAGGTCGCGCCGCAGATGACCACCCGTACCGAGGAACATCGGCTGCACCACGATGTGATCACACCCGGCTGCGACGAGCGCGTCGCCGGCCTCGAGCAGGGTCGGCGACATGAATTCGAGATACGCCAGCACCACCGTGGCATGCGGCCGCTGCCCGCGCACCTGGGTCGCCACGGCCTCGAACGGGGCCGCCCAGCGCGCATCGCGGGCGCCATGGGCAAACAGGATCAATCCGTCGCGCATCGAATTCCTTCCAGCTACCGGTACCTGACGAGCCAGGCGAACGCACCGAGGGACAGCATCAGATAGGCCAGCGCCGGCGCCGCCGCCGCAATCCAGGGAGTCCAGTCACGGAGCACGCCCACATGCCCGGCGACATTGTTCAGCAGCACGAAGCTGATGCCGAGCATGATGCCGCCGAACACCTTGAAGCTGATCCCGCCCGAGCGTGCCTGCAGGTAGGCAAACGGCAACGCGAGCGCCACCATCACGAGGCACGCGAACGGGTACAGCGCCTTCTTCCAGAATTGGATCGCATAGCGTTGCGAAGCCTGCTCCTGCGCGCTCAGATGGGCGCTGTAACGCCAGAGCTCGACCGTCGTCATGGTTTGAAGCGGCAGTACGGCGGCAGCGACGACGTCCGCAGAAAGGGTGCTTTGCCAGTCGAGCGTGGCAAGCGTCTCGTGCCCCACGGCGGACCGCGCGGCCGACTCTGCGGGCCAGCGTGTCACCGTGACGTCGGAGAGCGCCCAGAGGCCATCGCCCGCGACGCGGCCTTCCTTGGCCTGCACGCGCGTCACCAGCCGCCCGTCGGCATCGAATTCGAAGATCCGGATCGACTGCAAGGCGCCGGCACCGCGCGCTGCACCCACGTTGATCGATACGCTGTGTTCGCCCGAGTCCGTCGGGCGGCGTTCCTTCAGCCAGGCGCCCGCGCGCCCGAGAGACAGACCACCTGCCCGTGCTTTCAGGATCACGGCCTGGCGCTCGCTCATTGGCGTGATCCAGTCGCCGATGGCGAATGTCGCCAGGCCGAAGACAAGACCCAGCAGCGCCAGCAGCCCGAGCGCGCGGCCCGGACCGAGCCCGCCCGTGCGCAGGATCGTGAACTCCGACGACTGCGCCATCCGCGACAGCGCATAGATCGTGCCGATGAGCACGGAGATCGGCATCAGCTCGTACAGGTGTCCAGGGATCTCCAGGGCCGCAGAAATGGCTGCATTCAGCGCCGAGAACCCGGGCCGCCCACGGTCGTTCAATTCGTCGACGAAGTCGATGAAGAAGAACAACGAAAGGAATGCGAATGCGACGAAGGCCACCGACCCCGCGATATCGTTGTAGAGCAGCCTGCGCACCGTCTTCATGCGGCGCCCGCCCGCTGCTGCCCGCCCAACTTGAGGGTCGTTCCGTGTTCGCGCCACCATAGCAATGCCAGCGACATCAAGAAGACCCCGCCATGAAGCCCGGCCAGGGTGGCCCCCATCGTCACACGCCCGACGGCCACCCAGTTTTGCGACAGCGATACGAGGTTGAAATAGACGATGAATCCGAGCAGGGCAAAGATCAGATTCCAGTTGCCCGGCCGGCGCGGGTTGGTGGCGGCCAGCCCGACCCCCATCAGCAGCAGATTGCCCGAAGCCAGCACGAGGCCGAAACGCCAGGCGAGCTCACCTTGGCTGGCTCGCGACGCGTCGCGCACGAGGTCGAGCGTGGGCATCGCCTTCGGTGGTTGAGCCGCAGCCCGATTGATCTGCGCTTCATCGGCAAGCACGCGATAGCGGTCGAACCGCGACAGCGAGTTCTCGCCCGTGGCGGCATTGCTCTCGTTGCGCTGGCCCCGCTCGAGCACCAGGAACCGGTCTTCACCGTCCGGCTCGAGCCGGCCACTGCGCGCGGACGTGACACTCTCGACGTCGTGCTGGCGCGTCAGGATGAAGACATTGCGTGCGTTGATGCCGTCCGGACTCTCGCGCTCGACGAAGAACACCCGCTGGCCGTCGGCCGACGTCTGAAAGACACCGGGAGTGACGCGAGACAGGTCGGAGCGCTGCGCGTACCGGTCGCGCAGTTCGGTGCTCTGCCGGTTGACCCAGGGCCAGATCACGAGCATTGCAGCCGCCACCACCAGCAACACCGGCAGCGACGTCCACAGCACCGGGCGCACGAAACGAGACAGGCCGACGCCGCTGGAAAACCAGATCACCATCTCGCTGTCGCGGTACATGCGGCCCAGGGTGACCACCACCGCCACGAACATCGACAGGCTGAGCATCGTCGACAGGTGCCCGAGCGCCGTGTATCCGAGCAGGAGCACGACGTCCTGAGGGGCCACCGCGCCACCGGCCGCCAGCCCGAGCGTGCGAATGAGGAACATCGTGATCACGATGGTCAATATCACCACCAGGGTGGCGGCGAACGTCCGCGCAAGGTCCTTCCTGACGGTTGAATCGAATAACATCTTTGGCTTTGAGAAGCAGGACGAATTATGGACTTCAACACGCAAGTCGCTCCGCTCGGCGGGCTTTCGAAGGTCGAAACCGATGCGCTGTTGGTGGTGCTCGCTGGCACGAGCGTGCCTGTGGGTCTCGACAAGACGGTGGCTGCGGCGCTGAAGGCCGCCACCGACGCGGGCGACCTGACGTCCAAGCCGGGGCAGACGCTCGTGCTGCACCACGTGGCGCGAATCCAGGCTGCGCGGCTCGTTTTCGTCACTTCCAACAATGCTTCGCCCAAGGCGTTCCAAAAGGCCGTGGGTGCTGGTCTGGCCGCACTCAAGACGGGCGGCAGCAAGCACGTGGCCGTCGCGCTGGCCGGCGCCGACGTGACGCCGGCACACGCCGAGGCACTCGCGCTGGCGGCTGCCGAGGCGGTGTACGTCTACAGACATACGAAACCCAGCGCTCCCGCCGCGGGCCCGCTGTCCAAGGTCACGATGCTGTGCACCGCGGCGGCAAAACCCGACGTCGATATCGGCCTCACGCGCGGCGCAGCAATTGCCGAGGGCGTGACGCTGGCGCGCGAGTGCGCCAATCGCCCTGGCAACCACTGCACGCCGAGTTATCTCGCGTCGGAAGCGCGGCGTCTGGGCAAGGGATTTGGTTTGAAGGTCGAGGTGCTTGACCGCAAGGATGTCGAAAAGCTCGGCATGGGCGCGTTCCTGGCCGTCGCGCAGGGGTCGGACGAGCCGCTCAAGTTCATCGTCGCCCGCTGGCAGGGTGCCGGCAAGGCCGAGGCCCCCGTGGTCCTGGTGGGCAAGGGAATCACCTTCGACACCGGCGGCATCTCCATCAAGCCCGCCGCCGAAATGGACGAGATGAAATTCGACATGGGGGGCGCTGCCAGCGTGCTGGGCACATTGCGTGCCGTGGCGCAATTGAAGGCCAAAGTCAACCTCGTCGGCATCATCGCTGCCTGCGAGAACATGCCCAGCGGGCGCGCCGTCAAGCCCGGCGATGTCGTCCGCAGCCTTTCCGGCCAGACGATCGAGATCCTGAACACCGACGCCGAGGGCCGGCTCATCCTTTGCGACGCGCTGACCTATGCCGAACGTTTCAAACCCGCCGCGGTGGTCGATATCGCCACGCTCACCGGTGCCTGCGTGATCGCGCTCGGCCACCATCGCAGCGGACTGTTCAGTGCCGACGATGCACTCGCCTCCGAGCTCGTGGCGGCCGGCGATGCCGCGCTCGACCCGTGCTGGCGCATGCCAGTCGACGACGAGTACGACGAGGCGCTGAAGAGCAATTTCGCCGACATGGGCAACGTCGGTCCGCGCGCCGGTGGATCCATCACCGCCGCGATGTTTCTCAAGCGCTTCACGGGCAAGTATGCGTGGGCGCACCTCGACATTGCCGGCACCGCCTGGAAGTCCGGCCAGGCCAAGGGATCGACCGGGCGCCCCGTCGGGTTGCTGACGCACTTCGTGCTGTCCCGCGCGCGTTGACGCATTCATGCCGGCGATCGAGTTCCGCACCGGCATCGACGACAAGGTCTTGTATGCCTGCCGCTGGCTGCGCAAGGCCGCGTCATTGGGGGAGCGGGTACGCGTGATCGGTCCGCCAGACGGGCTGCACCAACTGGATCAGCTGCTTTGGACCGGTGACGCGAACGACTTCGTCGCCCACTATTGGCTGCGCACGGGGGGCCGCCTGCCGGCGGGGATCGAGCGGACGCCACTCTGGCTCGGTGACGGCGAAATTCCGCCACCGGCCCCGGTCCTGCTGCTCAACCTGGGTGCCGAAGTGCCCGACGCCCTGGACGGCTACGTGCGAGTGGTCGAGTTGGTGTCCACGGCGGCGGACGATGTGCAGGCCGGACGCGCGCGCTGGGCCACCTACCGCCAGCGCGGCCTCGAACCCGAACACCGCAAGGCCGAAGCCGGCCCGACCACGGATCAATCGTCGGCATGAACCCAACCGCGCTCGCGCATGCAGGTCTCGACGAGGCTGCGACGTGATTCCGCCGCTTCGACGCAGTCCGACAGATCGCGCCGCGAGACGGTGCCACCGCGGTCACCGCGCAGATCTTTCCAAGCCATCGAATCCATGGTGGGGGCGACGTTGGCGCAGGCACCGAGCCATGCGGCAACCGTCAAGAGGGCCATCGTCCTGCCCTTGTTCGTCCGCATCGTGGTCACTCCGCGGTTCCCCCTATGGAAGCCTTGCGGCGAATCATACAATCGCGGTTTTTTGAAGTTCCGGAGGAACATTCCTATGAAGAATCAGTTCTTGGCCCTGTCGGTCGTCTCGGTGGCTCTCCTGGCCGCCTGCGGAAAGAAGGAAGAAGCTGCACCGGCTGCGGCTCCAGCCGCCGCGCCGGCATCGGTCGCAGCGGCGCCCGCGGCGCCGTCGGTCATCAAGATCGGCCACGTCGGTCCGACGAGCGGGGCGATTGCCCACCTGGGCAAGGACAACGAAAACGGCGCGCGCATGGCCATCGAGGAGCTCAACGCCAAGGGCCTGACGATCGGTGGGACCAAGGTCACGTTCGAGCTGCTGGCCGAAGATGACGCTGCCGACCCGAAGCAGGGCACTGCGGCCGCGCAGAAGCTCGTCGATGCCAAGGTCAATGGCGTGATCGGCCACTTGAATTCCGGCACCTCCATTCCCGCGTCCAAGATCTACAGCGACGCCGGCATCCCGCAGATCTCGCCCTCGGCGACCAATCCCAAGTACACCCGCCAGGGCTACAAGACGACGTTCCGCGTGGTCGCCGACGACGTGCACCTGGGCGGCACGCTCGGCAAATACGCAGTGACCGACCTGAAGGGCAAGGCCATCGCCGTCATCGACGACCGCACGGCCTATGGCCAGGGTGTCGCAGACGAGTTCGAGAAGGGCGTCGCCGCCGCCGGCGGCAAGGTCGTGGGCCGCGAATTCACCACCGACAAGGCCACGGACTTCACCGGCATCCTGACCGGTCTGAAGGGCAAGAAGCCCGACGTCGTTTTCTTCGGCGGCATGGACGCCGTGGCCGGCCCGATGCTGCGCCAGCTCAAGCAACTCGGCATCAAGGCCAAGTTCATGGGTGGCGATGGCATCTGCTCGGGCGAACTGCCCAAGCTGGCCGCGGGGTCGATGGGTGACGGCCAGGTGGTCTGCGCCGAAGCCGGCGGCGTCGAAGGTGAGTCGAAGGTCGCCATGGACGACTTCAAGGCGCGCTTCAAGGCGAAGTTCAACGCCGATGTGCAGATCTATGCACCGTATGTCTACGACTCGGTCAACGTCATGGTCGCTGCGATGCAGAAGGCCGACTCGGCCGATCCTGCCAAGTACCTCCCGGAACTGGCCAAGACCGACGGCTACAAGGGTGTGACGGGCACGATCGGCTTCGACGAGAAGGGCGACATCAAGAATGGCGCCCTGACGCTGTTCACCTACAAGGGTGGCAAGCGCGAGCAGATCGCCGTCGTCCGCTGATCCTGCGGGTCAACGTGATGAAAGGGCGCCCCGCGGGGCGCCCTTTTTCATTTCTACGAGGGATCGCCTGCGCCGGCGTCAACCGATGGCGAGGCGAAACATCTGCAGGCTCCCCGCCAGCACCTTGGCCCTGGATTCGCAAATCCGCGCCCATTGGTCTACGGGTTGCGCCGAGTCGAGCAGGCACGACCATCGGCCCGCCGGCAGGTTGAACTCGACGTCCACCGGCTGCGCGTTGACGAGCAGGGCGATCGGCGCGCCAGGCAGCCCGGGCTCGCCGATCAGGACTGTCAATGCGCGGTTCGTGCCGTCGTGCCAGTCATCGGCCGACAAGGCGTTGCCGTCGGGTTGGCGCCATTCGAGGTCCGGTCGATCTGCTGTGCGGGCGAGGCCGTCGTACCAGCGGCCGTCCAGCGGCATCAGGTCGCGGCGCAAGCCCAGCACACGGGCCGTGAAGTGCGTGAGCGACTCGTCCGCCTGCGTCCAATCCAGCCAACTGGTTTCGTTGTCCTGACAGTACGCGTTGTTGTTCCCTTGCTGCGTGTGGCCGATCTCGCTGCCGGCCGCGATCATCGGTGTGCCTTGGGACAGCAGCACGCAAACCAGCAAGGCCCGCTGCGCGCGGGCCCGGCACTGCTGAACCGCTGGGTCATCGCTCGGACCTTCGTGCCCGCAGTGCATGCTCAGGTTGTGCCCGTGGCCGTCGCGGTTGTTCTCGCCATTGGCCTGGTTGTGCCGACGGCTGTAGCTGACCAGGTCGCGTAACGTGAATCCATCGTGTGCGGTGACGAAGTTGACGCCGGCGCTGGGCGGACGGCCCCGACCGCGGAACAGGTCCGACGAGCCGCACAGCCGCTGCGCGAACTCTGCGCGTGTACTGGCATGCCCCAGCCAGAATGCGCGCATCGTGTCGCGAAAACGGTCGTTCCACTCCAGCCAACCGTCCGGAAAGTCTCCCAGCCGGTACCCGCCGTGCCCCAGATCCCAGGGCTCCGCGATCAGCTTCACACGGGCCAACACCGGGTCCTGCGCAATGGCGTGGAAGAACGGGTGATTGCGCTCGAAGCCTTTGGTCGAGCGGCCCAGCACCGGCGCGAGATCGAAACGGAATCCATCGACGTGAAAGTGCTGCACCCAGTACCGCAGGCTGTCGAGCACGAGCTGCAGCACGCGAGGGTCGCGCAGGTCGAGCGTATTGCCGCACCCGGACAGGTTCTCGTAGACACCGGGCTGGTCGGCCGGGCTGCGATACCAGCTGCGATTGTCCAATCCACGCCAGCTTAGATGCGGGCCCCACTCGTCGCTCTCGGCGGTGTGGTTGTAGACGACGTCGAGGATCACCTCGATGCCCGCGGCGTGAAGCGCGCGCACCATCTGGCGGAACTCGTCCCTTTGCTGCCGACCGCTGTCGGACGCGGCCAGATGGGGATCCGGGCAGAAAAACCCGAGCGTGTTGTAGCCCCAGTAGTTGACCAGGTGCATCCGGTGCAGACGTTCCTCGTCAAGATGCTGCTGCACGGGCAGCAGGCTGACCGCCGTGACCCCCAGCCGTGTCAGGTGGCCAATGGCGGCGTCGCTGGCCAGGCCGGCGTAGGTGCCGCGCAACGCCTGCGGAACACCGGCGTGCAACATCGTGAATCCGCGAACCTGCAATTCGTACAGCACCGTGCGGTCGACCGGCGTACCCGGCGGCACATCGCCGGTCCAGTCGAACGTGTCGTCCGTGACGCGGGCCTTGAGCGCATACAGGGCGTTGTCGCGGGTGTCCGGTTGCCGCGGATCGGCGCGGTCGAAGCCGAAGTGCTCGTCGCGCCACTGGAAGTGGCCGACGATTTCACGCGCCCAGGGATCGAGCAGCAACTTGTGAGGATTGAAGCGGTCACCCTCGTGCGGGGCCCAGCGCCCGTGCGCACGCAGTCCGTAGATGAGCCCGGCCGCTTCACCGTGCACGAAGCCGTGCCAGACATCGCCGGTGCGTCCTGGCAGCGCCGCGCGCAGAACCTCGTTCGCGCCGGAGGCGTCGAAGAGACAGAGCTCGAGCGCCTCGGCATGTGCCGAGAAGACCGCGAAATTGACCCCGCCGTCGCGCACCGTGGCCCCAAGCGGCCACGGCGTTCCGGCGGACAGCGGCTCAGCGCCGTCCCTGGACATGCCAGATGTCGCGTGCGTATTCGGCGATCGTGCGGTCGGACGAGAAGGGTCCCATACCGGCCACGTTGGCGATGGCCTTGACGGCCCACGCCTGCGGGTCGCGGAACAGCGCATCGACGCGTCCGTGTGCATGCAGGTAGGCGTCGAAGTCGGCCAGCAGGCGGTAGTGGTCGCTGTGCAGCAGCGCGTCCACCAGCGGCCGGTATCGCTGCACCTCGTCAGGCGAGAAGGTGCCATTGCCGATCGCATGCAGCACCGCCTGCAATGCGGGGTTGGCGACGGCGATCGCCTGCGGGTCGTAGCCGCCGCTTCTTGTGGCGGCCACCTCGTGGGTCTTGAGGCCGAAGATGAAGATGTTGTCGTCGCCGACGGCCTGGCGGATCTCGATATTGGCGCCATCGTCGGTGCCGATCGTCAGCGCGCCGTTCAGCGCCAGCTTCATGTTGCCGGTGCCCGAGGCCTCGGTTCCCGCCGTCGAGATCTGCTCCGACAGGTCGGCTGCCGGCATGATGACCTCCGCCACCGACACGCCGTAGTTGGGCACGAATACGATCTTCAGCCGGCCGGCAATCACCGGGTCGTTGTTGACCACGCTGCCCACGTCGTGGATCAGACGAATGATCTGCTTCGCCATGTGGTAACTCGACGCCGCCTTGCCCGCGAAGACCACCGTACGCGGCACCCAGTCGGCACCCGGGTTGGCCAGGATCGCCTGCCAGCGGTGCACCACGTGCAGCACATTGAGGAGTTGCCGCTTGTACTCGTGGATGCGCTTGACCTGTACATCGAACAGGCTCGAAGGGTCGACGGCGATTCCGGTCGTGCGAAGAATCGTCGCGGCCAGCCGCTCCTTGTTGGCATGCTTGACCTGCATGAATTCCTGCCGGAACTTGCTCGAGTCGGCATGCGCATTGAGACCCCGCAGCAGGTCGAGATTGCCACGCCAATCGGTGCCGATGGTCTTGTCGATCAGTGCCGACAGCCCGGGGTTCGCCTGTGCGAGCCATCGACGCGGCGTCACGCCGTTGGTCATGTTGGTGAAGCGGTCGGGCCACAGGCTCGCGAAGTCGGCAAAGATCGTCTGCACCAGCAGTTCCGAGTGCAGCGCCGACACGCCATTGACCTTGTGGCTGCCGACGATGGACAGGTGCGCCATGCGCACACGGCGTTCGTCGTGCTCGCCGATCAGCGACAGGCGCTGCAGGAAACCCATGTCGCCAGGGCGGTGCTTGGCGGCCGCGTCCAGGAACTCCTGGTTGATGCGATAGATGATGTCCATGTGGCGCGGCAGCACGTACTCCATCAGCGCCACCGGCCAGGTCTCGAGTGCCTCGGGCATCAGCGTGTGGTTCGTGTAGCTGAAGACCTTCTGCGTCTGTGCCCAGGCGAACCGCCACTCAAATCCATGCTCGTCGACGAGCAGCCGCATCAGTTCGGCCACGCCGATGGCGGGGTGCGTGTCGTTGAGATGGATCGCGACCTTGTCCGACAGATTGACGAGCGAGCCGTGCTCGGCGATGTGGCGCGACAGGATGTCCTGGATCGACGCGGAGGTGAAGAAATATTCCTGCTTCAGGCGCAGTTCGCGCCCGGCCGGGGTGCTGTCGTTCGGGTAGAGCACCCACGAGATGTTCTCGAAGGCGTTCTTGAACTCGGCCGCGCGTGCATAGTCGCCTGTGTTGAAGGCGTGCAGGTCGATGTGCGCCGGCGCCGCGGCCTTCCACAGGCGCAGTGTGCTGACGCGCTCGGTGCCATGGCCAGGCACCACCATGTCGAACGCCTTGGCGTTGACTTCGACCGCGTGGTGCCAGATCGGCGGCTTGCCGGCCGCCACCGGTGGTTCGACATGACCGCCAAAACGCACCGGAAAGGCGCATCCTGCACGCGGGAATTCCCACGGTGTCCCATCTTCGAGCCACGGATCGGGGTGCTCGACCTGGCGTCCGCCGACGATCGACTGGGCAAACATGCCGTATTCGTAGCGGATGCCGTAACCGAACGACGGCAGGCCGAGTGTGGCCATCGAGTCGAGGAAACACGCGGCCAGTCGCCCCAGGCCCCCGTTGCCGAGCGCGGCGTCGGCCTCCTGGCCGGCGATATCTTCCATCGTGGCGGCATGCCGCTGCACGGCGGCCTGTGCGTCGGCTTCGAGGTTCAACGCGGCCAGCGCATTGCCCAGGGTGCGGCCGATCAGGAATTCCATCGACAGGTAATAGACCCGGCGCGCCTTGGCCGTACGGTCGGCCGCGTCGGTGGCGACCCATCTCCGGGACAGTTGCTCCCTGGCGAGCTGCGCCACGGCGCGCATCAGATCGCCTTTGGAGGCTTGCGACGGCTCGACGCCCAGCGACTGCAGGAGTTGCCGATCGACGGCAATGGGGAGGGGCGCGGCCGGTGCGCTGGCGTTTTCGTGTTTCATGGTGGATGCACCGGAATGGGATGATGGATTCTGCCGTGCCTGCATTGCGGTACCTCAGAGGGTCGGAAAGCGATCACGTGCAAATTTCGTGCATGCTTCGGGCAAAGGTGCCCAGGCACCCGAAAAGGAGACGAAATGACCCCGCATGATCTTGCCCAGAGCCTCGACCTTCCCAAGCGTGCCATCGCACTGGTGCTGGCCGGCGGGCGCGGCAGTCGCCTGAAGAGCCTGACCGACAGTCGCGCCAAGCCTGCGGTGTATTTCGGCGGCAAGTTCCGCATCGTCGATTTCGCCCTGTCCAATTGCCTCAATTCAGGCATCCGGCGCATCGGCGTCATCACGCAATACAAGAGCCACAGCCTGCTGCGCCACCTGCAGCGCGGCTGGGCGTTCCTGCGGCCGGAGATGAACGAGTTCGTCGACCTGCTGCCGGCGCAACAGCGTGTGGACGAAGAAAGCTGGTACCGGGGCACCGCCGATGCGGTCTACCAGAACCAGGACATCCTGGCCGCTTACGGCGCCGATTACGTGGTCGTGCTCGCCGGCGACCACATCTACAAGATGAACTATGCCGTGATGCTGGCGGATCACGTGGCCATGGGCCGCGACGTCACGGTGGGTTGCATCGAGGTCGACCGCATGGAGGCCAAGGCCTTCGGCGTGATGGCGATCGACGAGCGCCGCAACATCACCGAATTTGCGGAAAAGCCTGCGGACCCGCCGGCCATGCCGGGCAAGCCCGATCGCGCGCTGGCAAGCATGGGGATCTACATCTTCAATGCCCGATTCCTCTACAAGGAGCTCGAGCGCGATCTTGCAGACCCGACGTCGAGCCACGATTTCGGCAAGGACATCATCCCCCGCGCCGTCAAGCTCGGAAAGGCGGCGGCGCACCCGTTCGAGCTGAGCTGCGTCGGCAAGCGCATCGGTGCCGAACCCTACTGGCGCGATGTCGGCACGATCGATGCGTACTGGGACGCGAACATCGACCTCACGGCCACCGATCCGTTGCTCAATCTCTACGACACACGCTGGCCGATCTGGACCTACCAGCCCCAGCTGCCCCCCGCCAAGTTCGTGCACAACCAGGACGACCGTCGTGGCGTGGCGATCGAGTCCACGGTCTCGGGTGGTTGCATCGTCTCCGGGTCGATCTTCCGCAGCCTGTTGTTCTCCCAGGTGCGTGTGCACTCGTATGCATCGGTGAGCTGGAGCGTGCTGCTGCCCAGCGTGACCGTGGGAAGGGGCGCGCGGCTTCACCGTGTCGTCGTCGACCGCTCGTGCAACATCCCCGACGGCATGGTGATCGGCGAAGACGCCGAAGACGACAAACGTCGCTTCTACCGCACCGAAAGCGGGATCACGCTCGTGACGCGCGAGATGATCGCTGCGGTCACGGAACGGCAAGAAATGGCAGGATCCTGATGCGTGTACTTCACGTTGCCGCGGAGGTCTTTCCGCTCGTCAAGACCGGCGGCCTGGCCGATGTCGTGGCGGCATTGCCGGTCGCACTGGCCCATGCGGGTGCCGACGTCCGACTCGTCTTGCCCGGCATGCCGCAGATGCTCGACGCGGTCCTGCATGCCAAGCCGGTCATCGACCTGGGGGCCTGCTTCGGTGCGGCCCGTGTGCGCCTGCTGCGGGGTCGCATGCCCGGCACGCAGCTGCCGGTGTACCTCGTCGATGCGCCGCTCCTTTATCGGCGTGGCGGCGGGCCGTACCAGTCGGCCGACGGGGCCGAATGGCCCGACAACCTGCAGCGCTACGGCCTGCTGGGCTGGGTGGCCGCACAGCTTGGTGCGGGAGAACTCGACGCCGGCTGGCGCCCCGACATCGTGCACGCGCACGACTGGCATGCGGCACTTTCGTGTGCGTACCTTCGCGCGCATGCGTCCGATGCGGTGCGGTCCGTCTATACGGTGCACAACCTCGCGTACCAGGGTCTGTTTCCGCACGAGGACAGCGCACTGCTCGGCCTGTCGTCCAACTTCATGTCGGCCGACGGGCTCGAATACCACGGCCAGCTGTCGTTCATGAAGGCGGGCCTCAAGTTTGCCGACCGCATCACCACCGTGAGCCCGACCTATGCCCGGGAGATTGCCACGCACGAGTTCGGCTGTGGCCTCGATGGTGTCATCCGCGGGCGCGGCAATGTGGTGTCCGGCATCCTCAACGGCATCGACCCGGAGGTCTGGGATCCGGCGGCCGACACCGCCGTCGCGCAACGGTACAGCCTCGATCAACCGGAGGGCAAGGCCGTGTGCAAGGCGGCCTTGCAGAAGGAATTCGGCCTGCCCGTCGATGCGTCTGCGCCGCTGCTCATTGCGATCAGCCGCCTGTCGTCGCAGAAAGGTCTCGACCTGATCCTCTCGGCGCTGCCGCAGTGGGTCGAGCAGGGTGCACAACTGGTCGTGCAGGGGGCGGGGGACGCAGCGCTCGAGGCAGCGTTCCGCATGGCGGCGGCGGCGCATCCCGCCCACGTGGCGGTGCACATCGGCTACGACGAGAACCGCGCGCATCGCCTGATGGCCGGTGGCGACATGATCGTGGTGCCGTCCCGTTTCGAGCCCTGCGGGCTGACGCAGCTCTACGGCCTGCGCTACGGCACGCTGCCGATCGTGCGCCGGGTCGGAGGCCTGGCCGATACCGTCGTCGATGCGCACACCGCCACGCTCGCGGATGGCACGGCCACCGGCTTCGCGTTCGACCATGCCAGCGCGTTCGACCTGGGGGCGGCCGTGCTTCGAGCGATCGCGGCGTGGCGCGACAAGGCCGGCTGGCGCACGATGATGGCCCGCGCGATGGCGGAGGACTTTTCCTGGCAAGGCCCGGCCATGCAATACCTGAAGCTCTACGAGGAGGCGCGCCATGGCGACTGACGGTACGTCGCGACCCCCCCAGCGGCTGGGTGTCATCGGCGGCAGCGGGCTGTACGACCTTGCAGGCCTGACCGATACCCGCTGGGTTTCAGTGGACACCCCTTGGGGGCCGCCATCGGACGAAATCTTTCTCGGCCGACTCGGCGATGCCGAGCTGGCCTTCCTGCCGCGCCATGGCCGCGGCCATCGGATTCCGCCCACCGAGGTGAACTACCGCGCGAATATCGCGGCGCTCAAGTCGCTCGGCGTGACCGACCTGCTTTCGCTCAGTGCCGTGGGCGGGATGCGGGCCGACCTGCCACCCGGCACGTTCGTCGTCGTCGACCAGTTCATCGACCGCACGACGCAGCGCGCCAAGAGTTTTTTCGGCACCGGCATGGTGGCGCACGTCTCGATGGCCCACCCGGTGTGCAGCCGGCTGGGAGACCACGTGGCGCGCTCGCTGGGCGGCGGCGACACCCCCTGGGTGCGCGGGGGCACCTACCTCGCGATCGAAGGCCCGCAATTCAGCACGCAGGCCGAGAGCGCGCTCTACCGCAGCTGGAACTGCAGCGTCATCGGCATGACCAACGTGCCCGAAGCGCAACTCGCACGCGAAGCCGAAATCTGCTACTGCTCGGTCTCGATGGTGACCGACTTCGACTGCTGGCACCCGAATCACGACGCGGTCACCGTGGACGCGGTGATTGCGGTGCTGCTCGGCAATGCCGAACGTGCGCGCGGCCTCGTGGCGTCGCTCGCCGGCACCATCACGGCCGACGCCCAGGGCGCCGCGTGCGGTTGCCGTCAGGCGCTGGGGCAGGCGCTGATCACCGCGCCGTCGGCGCGCGATCCGGCGTTCGTCG
Organism: Rubrivivax sp.; assembly: GCA_024641945.1. GTDB lineage: Bacteria > Pseudomonadota > Gammaproteobacteria > Burkholderiales > Burkholderiaceae_C > Rubrivivax. The sequence goes on from JAHECD010000005.1 coordinate 65,448, forward strand.
AGCGGCTCAAGTTCATCGCTGCGCGGGTGCTGTAGGTTCATGTTCGTGCAAGGGCGGCCGATGCGCACCGTCTGGCCCGTATACGGCAGGCGCGCCGTCGCCGTGATCGACCAACGGATGCTGCCGCACCGGTTCGAAACGATCGAGCTTGCCAGCGCTGGTCGCGCCGCCGATGCCATTGCGAGCATGGTCGTGCGCGGCGCGCCATTGATCGGCGTGACGGCAGCCTTTGGTCTTGCGATGCAGGCCGACGCCGATGCCGGCGACCAGGCGCTTGCAACGGCTGCAGGGCAGTTGAAATCGGCACGGCCCACGGCCGTGAATCTCGCCTGGGCCGTCGACCGCGCACTGGACCACCTGATGGCGATACCGGCGGCGCGTCGTGCCGATGCCGCATGGTCGTTTGCCATCGCGCTGGCGGACGACGACGTGGCGACCAACGAGGCCATCGGCCGGCACGGCGAGGGCTTGCTGCATGCGGCCGCGCACCAAAAGTCCGGCGGGTGGCTGAATGTCCTGACGCATTGCAACGCGGGCTGGCTTGCCACGGTCGACTGGGGCACCGCGCTCGCCCCGGTCTACAAGGCGCATGCGGCGGGGTTGAAGGTGCATGTCTGGGTCGACGAGACGCGCCCGCGCAACCAGGGCGCCGGCCTGACGACCTGGGAACTGCGCGAGGCCGGTGTGCCGCATACCGTGATTGCCGACAACGCCGGCGGCCACCTGATGCAGCATGGCGAGGTCGATCTGGTCATCGTCGGTTGCGACCGCGTCACCGCCCAGGGCGACGTCTGCAACAAGATCGGCACCTATCTCAAGGCACTCGCCGCGAACGACAACGACGTGCCGTTCTACGTGGCGATGCCCTGGTCCACCCTTGACCGCAGGTTGGTCGATGGTGTGCGCGAGGTGCCCATCGAGACACGCAGCGCGCGCGAGGTCACGCACCTGACCGGCCGCGACAGCAACGGCAAGATGGTCGAGGTGCAACTCGTGCCCGATGGCACGCAGGCGGCCAACCCCGCCTTCGACGTGACACCTGCGCGCCTGGTCACGGCGCTGATCACCGAGCGCGGCATCGTGCCGGCGACGGCCGATGCGCTGGCGGCGATGGGGCCGCACTGAGGAGCGACCCACCATGCACGACACGAGCACGCTCCAGGCACGCACCGCAGCGGTCGATGCCGTGCGGCGCATGGACGCGCTGGGGCTCAATCGCGGCAGCACGGGCAACCTGAGCCTGCGTGGCGAAGGGGGTTTCTGGATCACGCCCACCGGCATGGAGCCGGCGGCGCTGGAACCCGGCGACCTGGTCTGGATGGCCGACGACGGCAGCGTCCAAGGGGTGTGGGAGCCCTCGTCGGAATGGCCGTTCCACCGCGCGGTCTACCGCACACGGCCCGATCTCGCGGCCGTCGTGCACGCCCATTCGGTGCATGCCACGGCCGTCGCCTGTCTGCGGCGCGATCTGCCGGCCTTTCACTACATGGTGGCGGTTGCGGGCGGCGACAGCGTGCCGTGCACGCCGTACCACCTGTTTGGCACCGAGGCCTTGTCGGAGGCGGTGGCGGCGGCCTTTGCCGACCGGCAGGCGTGCCTGATGGCGAACCATGGCCTCGTGGCCGGCGGGCGGTCGCTGGCGCATGCAATGAAGGTGATGCTCGAGGTGGAGGCGCTGTGCGAGATCTACCTCAAGGCCCTGGCGGCTGGCGAGCCGGCCATCCTGTCGCGCGACGACATGGTGGCGGTGATCGAGCGCTTCAGGACCTACGGGCAGGCGCGGCGCGCGGGGGGATGAGCGTGGCCTGCGCGCGTGTCTCGTGCAGGGTCTGCCGAAGGATCCCGACGAACGACTCGGCGGCGGGCGACAGCGTGCTTCCGCGGCGTGTCACGATGGACACCGGGCGCACGACCCGCGGCGCCACGAGCGGGCGCACGACCAGGCCCGGATGCTGGGTGGCACCCGCGAGCGCGGCAGGAAAGATGGCCACGCCCAGGCCGCTGGCGACCATCCAAAGGGCCGAGGCCAGAAAGTTCACCTCGTTCACGACACGAAGCTCGACGCCGGCCTTCGCCGCCGCCGCGTCGGTCATGCGGCGCACGCCGTAACCCGGCGTCCCCGCGATCACCGGCAGGCCGGCAAGCTGGGTCCAGCGGACCTGTCGGCGCAACGCCAGCGGGTGGTCGGCTGGCAGCACGGCACAAAGATGGTCGTTGACCAGCACACGCGACTCGATGCCGGTGGCCGCCGCCTCGGGCGTGCCGATGCCGAACTCCACCTGCCCCGAAACGACACGCGGAACGAACTGGTTCGGTGCGCAGTCATCCAGCACGATCCGCACGTCGGGGTAGGCGTCCACGAATCGCCGCACCGCCGACGGCAGCAGCACCATGCCGACGGCGGGCGTCACCGCCAGGTGCACACGCCCGGCGCTGCGCTCGCGCAGGCCGCGCAGGCCGCGGCCCAACTGGTCGAGTTCTGCCAGGATGCGCTCGGCATGACCGACCGTATCGTGCGCCGCCAGCGTGGGCACCAGCGCGCGCGCATGCCTGTCGAACAGGCGCACGCCAAGGTCCGACTCCATCTGCCGCACGAGCAGGCTCACGGCGGACGGGGTGACGGACAGCTGCCGGGCGGCGTCGGCCACCTTGCCGAGCCGATAGACGGCCACGAAGGCACGCAGCTGACGCAGTCCGGGGACCGTGGATGAGGTCATCGAGATTTTCTTGACGATCGACGAGAAGATCCTGATTTTCTTCCTGAACGCAGTGGGTTCGAATGTCGGCATGAACGCACCCATCACCCGCCCCTACCGCCGCATCGCTACCGAGGAAGGCTGGATGACCCCGGAAATGGCCGCGATGTACCGTACTGCATTGCAGGACGGCTCGATCGACGACCCCGGTTTCCGCAGTCTCTGGGGCTTCTTCGCCGGCAGCACCAGCGAACGCGCCGCGACGCTGTACCGCAGGATCCAGGACCTGGACGACGAGCGCCTGCGCGACATGGATGCACTGGGCATCGACATGCAGTTGCTGATGCTCACGGCGCCCGGCGTGCAATGTTTCGACGCCGCCACCGGCACCGCGCTGGCGCGCAGCACCAACGACACGCTGGCCGCGACGGTGCGACGCCACCCGACGCGCTTTGCCGGTATGGCCGCCGTCGCGCCGCAGGCACCGCAAGAGGCGGCGAAGGAGGCCGAGCGCGCGGTGCGCGAACTGGGCCTGCGCGGGGTGGTCATCAACTCGCACACCCAAGGCGAATACCTCGACGATCCGAAGTATTGGGACATCTTCGCCGCCGTCGAGGCGCTGGGCGTGCCCCTGTACATCCATCCCAACACGCCTTCGCCGCAAATGATCGAGCCGTTCCTGCCGCGTGCCCTGGATGCCGCGATCTTCGGCTTTGCCTGCGAGACGGGATTGCATGTGCTGCGCCTGATCGTGGCCGGCGTGTTCGACCGCTTTCCGCGCCTGCAACTCGTGCTGGGGCACCTCGGGGAGGGTCTGCCGTACTGGCTGTACCGGATCGATTTCATGCACGCAGGCATCGTGCGCGCGAACCGCAGCCCCGGCGCGAAGCCGCTGCAACGAAAGCCGAGCGATGTGTTGCGCCAGAACGTGCACTACACGACGAGCGGCATGTGCTGGGAGCCGGCCGTGATGTACGTGCACGGCTTGATGGGGGCCGATCGCGTGATGTACGCGATGGACTACCCTTACCAGGTGGTCGCCGACGAGGTGACCGCGATGGACGCGCTGCCGCTGTCGCCGGCCGACAAGGCGGCCTTCTTCGCCGGCAATGCGCAGCGTGTGTTCGGCATCGCGCCGGGCCCCGTCCTGACCGAAGGCAAACCATGACACCGACGACCTCGATCTTCTCGAACACGACTGCGCAGCGGTTGGCGCGTCGCGCCGCGCTCGCCCTCGCACTGCTGACCGCAGGCCTGTGCGTCGTGCCGCAGGCCTGGGCACAGGCCTGGCCGACGCGTCCGGTGCGGCTCGTCGTCACGTTCCCGCCAGGTGGCAGCAGCGACACCGCGGCACGCATCGTGGCGCCGCGCCTGTCCGAACGGCTCGGCCAGCAGATCGTCGTGGAGAACCGGCCGGGGGCCGGCGGCGGCGTCGGCATCGATGCGGTGGCCAAATCGGCGCCCGACGGCTACACGTTTGTCCTCACCGGCGCCGGTGGGTTGACGGCCAATCCGAACCTGTACGCCAGGCTTGCATACGACCCGGTCAAGGACCTCGCACCGGTCGGCACGTTCGGCACCAGCCCGTTCGTGCTGGTGGCGAGCGCAAGCCTGCCTGTCGACAGCATGAAAGACGTGGCGGCGCTTGCCAAGGCGCGCCCCGGCCAGCTGAGTTATGCCTCGGGGGGCAACGGGACTGCGATGCACCTCACCGGCGAGCTGATCAAGGCGATGAGCGGCAGCTACATCGTCCACATCCCGTACCGCGGCACCGGCCCTGCGGTGCTGGCGACGATGGGCGGCGAAACACAGCTCGCGATCGCCGACCTGGCCAGCGTGCGCCAGCAGGCGCGCGGCGGACGCATCAAGCTGCTCGGCGTGACGAGCCGCGAACGCTCACCGCTCGCGCCGGAGCTGCCGACGCTCGCCGAAAGCGGCCTGCCTGGTTTCGAGGCCGCGGGCTGGTTTGCGATCCTGGCGCCCGCCGGCACGCCATCGGCGGTGATCAACCGGCTGAATGCCGAGCTCGATGGCGTGCTTCGCTTGCCCGAGGTGCGCCAGCAGTTCTTCAATGCGGGGCTGGAGCCGCTGCCCGGCTCGCCGGCCGATCTTGCGGCCTTGATGAAACGCGAGACGGCCAAATGGGCCGATGTGATCAAGCGCTCCGGGGCGAAGGCGGACTGACCCGAAGGCGCGAATCGCGCGGGGCCTTCAGGCGCGGGGCCGGGGCGGTGGCCGGGCAGGCCAGGTCGCAAGCAGCAGGCCGGCCACTGCCAGCGCAAACGCTGCCACGTGCGCCCCGCCGAACGGCTCGCCGAGAAACAGCACGCCGACGAGCGCGGCGCTCACCGGCAGCATCACGGTGAAGACCCCGGCCTGCGGTGCGGGCACGTGCTGCAGGCCGCGCATCCACAGCCACACCGTCACCATGCTGGCGGCCAGCGCATAGAAGACCAGCAGTGCCCAGGTCGGCGCGCCGATCGCCGAAAAGTCGAACCGCAAGGCCTGCCAGAGCCCGAACGGCGTGACCAGGGCCAGGCCCCAGAGGTTGATGAGCGCGCTGATGCGCCGCGGCGAGACGTTGCCGGTGAGACGCTTGCCGATGACCACATAGCTCGCCTCGCAGATCACCGCACCGAGCAGCAGTGCATAGCCCCACCACGGCGCGCGCTCGGGGCCGGCATCGGCGGGCGCCTTGGCCAATGCCAGCACGGCAATGCCCAGCGCCGCACAGCCGATCGCCGCCTGCACGCGCCCCGAGATGCGCTCACCGAGGAACAGGCGCGAGAGGATGGCCACTGCGGCCGGGATGGCCGCCATCACGACACCGGCGGCCAGCGCGGACGTGACCGCCACGCCGAACAACATGCAGATCGAGAACATGAAGTTGCCGAGAAAGCTTTCCCAGAACATCAGCTTTCGGTCGTGTGGCGAAAGCACCTTTTCCCCCGGCCCGAGGCGCACCCAATGCACCATGGCCGCCGCTGCGATGCCGAATCGCAGCCAGGCCAGCAGGAAGACCGGAAAGCTCGCGACGAGCAACCGCGACAGCCCCACGTAGCTCCCGACCAGCGCCATGCTGGCGGCCAGGCTCACGTAGGCCAGGATCGGTGGACCGTGGCGCGGCGCGGTCATTCAGAAGGCCGACACGTAGCGATCGAGTTCCCAGGCGCTCACGTGGCGCGCGTAGTCCAGTGCCTCGGCGCGCTTCAGGCGCAGGAACTCGGCCGAGAGTGTCGGGCCGAGCGCAGCGCAGATCACGGGGTTGGCTTCCAGCGCGTCGCAGGCTGTCGCCAGCGTCTGCGGCAGCAGCGCAATCCCGCGTTCGCGGACCAGCCCCGGTGGCATCTCGAACAGGTCGTCGGTGCAGTCCGGCCCGGGGTCGAGTTGGCGGTCGATGCCGTCGAGACCGGCGGCCACGAGCGCGGCGGTCGCCAGGTAGGGGTTCGTGCTTGCGTCGGGCAGGCGCCATTCGAAACGGCCGGGCAACGTGCGCACGAGCGCCGTGCGGTTGTTCGGGCCGTGTGCAACATAGGCCGGCGCCCAGGTGGTCCCCGACAAGGACTCGCCCACCGTGAGCCGCTTGTAGGAATTGACCGTGGGCGCGGCGATGGCGGTGAGTGCGGCGGCATGCGCCAGCACCCCGGCGACAAAGTGCCGGCCGGTCTGCGACAGCAGGCGATCTTTGGGGCCGGGGTCGAAGACACCCCGCCCGCCGTCCCACAGCGATACGTGGAAATGCATCCCGCTGCCGGGCTGGTTGGCAAACGGCTTGGGCATCATCGAAAACACGGTGCCCCGCGCTTCGGCCAGCGTGTGGGCCGCCTGCTTGAAGAGCATCAGGTGGTCGGCGCTGGCCATCGCGTCCGCGTATGCGAAGTTCACTTCGTACTGTCCGTGGGCATCTTCGTGATCGACCTGCAGGACGTCGAGCCCGCAGGCACCGAGTGCGGCGGCGAGGTCGTGCAGAAAGTCCTGCTGGCGGTGCAGCGACTTGAGATCGTACGAAGGCTTGTCCAGGCGGTCGGTGTCGTCGGCCGGCCCCCATTGGTTGGCGGCGCGCTTGAGCAGGAAGAACTCGGGCTCGATGCCGGTGCGCAACTGCCAGCCACGTTCGGCGAGGCGGGCAAGCGCGCGGCGCAGCACCTGGCGCGGACAGGCTTCGAACGGTTCACCATCGACGAAGCCATCGCCCACGATACGAGCCACGCCCGGCATCCACGGAATCGGCCTGGCCGTAGGGCCGTCGCCCCGGGCAAAGTACTCCGCGCGGGCGCCGGTGCGCGGCAGGCCGGTGCCCCAGATCGACGGCCCTGCAAAGCCGGCGCCGGTCGTCAGCACGTCGTCCAGATGATGCAACGGCACCAGCTTGCCCTTGGCGGTGCCGTGCAGGTCGGTGAACTGCACGAGCAGGGTGTGCACGCCGGCGCTGTGCAGGCGCTCTTTCAGGTCGTGCATCGTCTCTCGATCAAGCGCCCGTCAGCGCGTCGCGCAGGATGTCCAGCGCCTCGTCGAACAGCGTGTCGGCGATCGTCAGCGGGAAGAGGAACCGCAGCACGTTGGCGTTGACACCGCAGCTCAGCAGGATCAGGCCGCGTTGAAGTGCACGTGCCTGCACGAGCTTGGTGAAGTCGACATCGGGCTCTGCGCTGGCGGGATGATTGAACTCGACGGCCACCATCGCGCCCAGGCCGCGCACGTCGGCGATCTGCGGCACGTGGGGCCGCAGGCTGCCGAGCAGCGATTTCAGCTTTTCACCGAGCGCCGCGCCGCGCTGCGGCAATTGCTCCTCGTCCATGATGTCGATCACGGCATGGGCCGCGGCAATCGCCATCGGGTTGCCCGCATAGGTGCCGCCGAGCCCGCCCGGCGCGGGCGCGTCCATGATCTCGGCCTTGCCGCACACGGCCGAAAGCGGCATGCCCGCGGCCAGGCTCTTGGCGATGACCATCACGTCGGGCACGATGCCGAAATGTTCCATCGCGAACATGCGCCCGGTGCGGCCGAAGCCGGTCTGCACCTCGTCGGCGATGAGGACGATGCCGTGTTCGTCGCAAAGTTCGCGCAGCCACGCCACGGCCTCGGCCTGGATCACGTTGAAGCCGCCTTCGCCCTGCACCGGCTCGAAGATGATCGCGGCCACTCGGCTCGGCTCGATGTCGGCCTTGAAGATCTGCTGAACGGCCTTCTTGACTTCGGCCAGGCTGGCGCAGTGGCAGGGGAACGGCGCGTGGTAGATCTCGGGCGGGAAGGGCCCGAACCCCGCCTTGTACGGTTGCACCTTGCCGGTGAGCGCGACCGCGAACAGGCTGCGGCCGTGGAAGGCGCCACCAAAGGCGATGACCCCGGAGCGGCGGGTGTGCGAGCGGGCGATCTTGATCGCGTTCTCCACCGCCTCGGCGCCGGTGGAGAAAAACGCCGTCTTCTTGGCGTGCGTGCCGGGGGTCATCGCGTTGATCTTCTCGGCCAGCGAGACGTAGCTTTCGTACGGCACGACCTGGTAACACGTGTGCGTGAAGCGCTCGGCCTGCGCCTGCAGCGCGGCGACGACCTTCGGGTGGCCGTGGCCGACGTTCATGACCGCGATGCCGCCGGCAAAGTCGATGAAGCGCCGTCCCTCGACGTCCCACAGCTCGGCGCCCTGCGCGCGGTCGGCGAAGAAGCTCGCCATGACGCCGACACCGCGTGGCGTGGCCGCCGCCTTGCGGGCCTGGAGTTGTTCGTTGCGGGAGTGGTTCATGGTCGTCTCCTTCAGGCCGCGTCGATGCGCAGCCAGGTGGTCTTGAGTTCGGTGTACTTGTCGAAGGCGTGCAGCGACTTGTCGCGGCCGTTGCCGCTCTGTTTGTACCCGCCGAAAGGCACCGTGATGTCGTCCTCGTCGTACTGGTTGACATGCACCGTGCCCGCGCGCAGGGCGCGTGCAACACGGTGGGCGCGGTTGACGTTGTCGCTCCAGACGCTGGCCTGCAGGCCGAAGCTCGAGTTGTTGGCCAGTGCGATCGCCTCCGCCTCGGTCTTGAAGCGGATGACGCTGAGCACCGGACCGAAGATCTCTTCGCGCGCGATCTTCATGCCGTTGTCGACCCGGTCGAAGACGGTGGGCTCGACGTAGTAGCCGCCGCTGGCGGCGCGGGCCTGCCGGCCGCCCGCCACGCAGGTGGCGCCCTCGCTGCGCCCGGCCTCGATGTAACCCATCACGGTGCGCAGTTGCGTATCGTCGACCAGGGCGCCCATCACGGTGGACGTGTCGAGCGGATCGGCGGGCATGTACTGCGGCGCCTCGGCGGCGACGATCTCGACGAAGTGGTCGGCCACGCTTTCGTGCACGAGCACGCGCGAAGGCGCATTGCAGCTCTCGCCCTGGTTGAAGAACATGCTGCCGGCGACCGTCCGGGCCGCGCGCTCGATATCGGCGAAGTCCGGGAACACGACGAAGGCCGACTTGCCGCCGAGCTCGTTGTAGATGCGCTTGAGGTTGCTGCGCCCCGCGTACTCGAGCATGCGGCGGCCGGTGCGCGTGGAGCCGGTGAAACCCAGCGCATCGACGTCCATGTGCAGCGCCAGTGCCTCGCCGGCCTCCTGCCCGTATCCCGGCACGACGTTGAAGACACCCGGTGGCACACCCGCCTCGACCGCGATTTCGGCCAGGCGCAATGCGGTGAGCGGGCTCTTCTCGCTCGGCTTGAGCACGACCGAATTGCCCGTAGCCAGCGCCGGCCCGAGCTTCCATGCGGCCATGATCATCGGGTAGTTCCAAGGCACGATGACCCCGACGACGCCCATGGCCTCGCGCGTGATGAGGGCCAGCGCGTTCGGCCCGGTGGGCGCGATCTCGTCGTAGATCTTGTCCACCGCCTCGGCGTACCAGGCGATCGTGCGCGCGGTGCTCGGCACGTCGACCGCCAGCGAATACTGGATCGGCTTGCCCATGTCGAGCGTCTCGAGCAGCGCGAGTTCGTCCTTCGCCGCCAGGATCTTCTCAGCGAAGCGCTGCAGGATCTTCTTGCGCACGGCCGGTGCCTTGGCGGACCAGCGGCCGTCATCGAACGCGGCCCGGGCGCTCTTCACTGCGGCGTCGATATCGGCTTCACGCCCGCGCGCCACGGGAGCCAGCGCGCGGCCGTCGATCGGAGAGTTCTTGGCAAAAGTCTCGCCGCTGGCCGCATCGCGGCGTTGCCCGTCGATGACGATGCGGCCGTCGATGCGAAGTTCGGCAGCGCGTGCCGCCCAGTCGATGGCGGAGGTGGTGCTCATGACGGTCTCCTCATGGCCCAAGGGCCGGCTGGAAAGGCCGGCCCGCGGGTGGCGCAGGCGTGCCGGCTAGAACGCAACGACGACCGATGCGCCGAACAGGCTGTTCGTCTTGCGGAAAGAGCCGTCCTTGACGTATTCAAACACGGGGAGGTTGGCACGGTCGATCCGGTACTCGGCCTTGAAGGTGGTGTTCATGTCGAACGCGTACGACATGCCGAGCGACAGCGCGGTGCGGTTGGCACCGACATTCGGGTCGCCGTCGGGCGCCGGACCGACGCCGTTGCGACCGTCGCTGCCATACCCCAGCAGTCCGCCGCCGTTCTTCTTGTTGTTGAGGTAGTCGAGTCGTGCCACGCCTTCCAGGCGTGGTGTGAACTTGTAGGCCGCCAGCGCCGACAGGCCCCACCACTGCGAATTGCGGTACGCGTCGGTATCCGGATCGGCCGTGATCGCCGCCTGCTTCTGCCCGCCGAAGCTGGCCTGGCCCTGCACGGTCCAGTCGCCCCGGATGAAATAGGCATCGGCCTCGAACAGATTGACCGCTGTGTACGGCGTGTCGTTGACGTAGTTGGCGGCCTTGCCGTGCACACCCGCAAAGCCGAAGCCCTGGAACTCACCCTTGGCATAGTCCACGCGGTAGGCGATGACGGGTGCCTTTTCGCCGGCGCCGTTCTTCGACGCGTTCATGTTCGCCACCACGCCCTTGACGATCCATTTGCCGCTGGTGATCTCCAGGCCGGCGCCGGTGTAAGCCGTGGGCAAGGTGAAGTCGAACAGCAGGTTGTGGGTGATCAGCTTGTTCAGCGTCGGCTGCAGGTACTCGTAGCCCGACCAGTCCGGGATGTGGCCGGCAATCAGGCGCGTCTGCAGGTCGGTCAGTGGAATCGACACCGAGGCCTCGTGCACCACACCGCCGTTGCCGATGACGGAATCCGTGCCGCGGTTGGGCACCAGCGTCAGGCGCCACTTGGTGCCCGAGTCGGTCTCCTTCTGGAAGTCCAGCGACACCGCGCCGAAGTAAGAGTTGTCGTAGTTGTAGCCGTCGTCGGCCACGGTATTCAGGAATTGGAAGCCCGCGCGGTTCTGGTTGCGGTTGTAGATGTAGGTCGGGTCGGCATAGCCGCTGATCTTGAGCAGTTTCAGGCCGCCGGCGTCGCGCGAATCCTCCATCGCCTCGGTCTTGACGGTGACCCGATTGAGTTCGCGTGCCTGGTCGGGTGTCATGCCCCACTCGGGCTTCTTTTCTTCCTGCGCCTTGAGTTTGCCTTCGAGCTCGTTCACCTTGGCCTTCAGGGCTTCGAGTTCCTTCAGGATGTCTGCGTTGGACTGTGCCGCGGCCGGGAAGGCGGCGGCCACGGCCAGCGCCAGGAGGGTGATCTGCAGAGGCTTCATCGGGTGGACTCCTTCGTTCATGTTGGATTGTTGTCTCGGGTTGTGTTCAGCCGCGCGTGGCTTCGGCCATCTCGCGTGCCCGTCGGCGCTCGGCGCGTGCGATGGCCAGGCTTGCGCTGACCACGCCGATGGACACGATGACGACGATCACCGTCGCGATCGCGTTCACGCTCGGATTCAGGCCCAGCCGGGCGCGCGAGAAGATCACCAGCGGCATCGTCGTGGAGCCGGGGCCGGACAGGAACGCCGACAGCACCACGTCGTCGAGCGACAGCGTGAACGTCAGCAGCCAGGCCGAGAACAACGACTGCGCGATCATCGGCAGCGTGACGAGCCAGAAGACCTGCGCGGGCCGGGCGCCGAGGTCCATGGCAGCCTCCTCGAGCTGCGGATTCAGGTCCTGCAGGCGCGACTGCACGATGACGGCAGCGTAGGCCATGCCCACGAGCAGGTGACCGAACAGGATCGTCAGCAGGCCGCGCTCCGGGAAACCGAGCGCGCGCTGCATGCTCACGAGCATCAGCAGCAGCGACAGTCCGATCACCACTTCGGGCATCACCAGCGGTGCATTGACCATGCCGTTGAAGAGCGTGCGGCCCGTGAAGCGCCGGTACCGGTTCAGGGCGAATGCGGCCAGCGTGCCCAGCACCACGGCACTGCACGCGGTGAGGAAGGCGATCTTCAAGCTCAGCCACAGGCCGTTGAGCATCTCGCGGTCGCTGGCCAGTGCGGCGTACCACTTGAGCGTGAACCCGCGCCAGACGTTGGGCACGGGCGAGTCGTTGAACGAGTACAGCACCAGCGCGACGATCGGCAGGTACAGGAAGACGTAGCCGGCCGACAGCCAGCCGCGGCCGAACCAGGCGTTCAGTCGGGAAGCCTTCACGTGCGTGCCTCCTGCGCTTCGGCCTGGTATTTGTTGAACACGGCCAGCGGCACGAGGATCAGCAGGACCATCACGACGGCCACGCTGGAGGCCATCGGCCAGTCGTTGTTGGAGAAGAATTCGTCCCACATCACGCGGCCGATCATCAGCGTCTCAGGCCCGCCGAGCAGCTCGGGGATCACGAACTCGCCGACACACGGAATGAACACGAGCATCGAGCCCGCGATGATGCCGGCCTTGGACAACGGCACCGTGACCTTCCAGAACGCAACCCAGGACGACGCGCCGAGGTCCTGCGCCGCTTCGAGCAGGCGCAGGTCCATCTTGGCCAGATTGCCGAACAGCGGGAGGATCATGAACGGCAGGTAGGTGTAGACCATGCCGAGCACGAGCGAGAAGGGCGTATTCATCAGCTTGCCCGGCGCCGGGATGAGGCCGCCTGCGGCGAGCAACTGGTCCAGGCCGGTGCCGATCAGCACGTCGGCCACCCAGCCATCGGGGGACAGCAGGCCCTTCCATGCATACACACGCAACAGGAACGACGTCCAGAACGGCAACATCACCAGCATCAGCAGGGCCGGCTGCACGGTCGGCCTGGCGCGTGCCATGAAATAGGCGAACGGATAGCCGATCAGCAGGCACAGCAGCGTGGTCCAGAACGCGTACTTGAGGCTGGCCACGTAGGCACTGAAGTACAGCTTGTCCTCGGTGATGAAGACGTAGTTGCCGAGCTTGACCGTGAGCGCCAGCAGGCCGTCCTTGTAGGTCACCAGATCCTTGAACTGCACCGTCTCCATCTCGGAGATGCTGATCTTCAGCACGATGAAGAACGGGAACAGGAAGAACAGCAGCAGCCAGAGATACGGGATGCCGATCACGGCCGTGCGCCCACGCAGCGCGGACAACCAGCGTGGCCGGTGGGCAAAGAGCGGTTTCGGCGAATCCATCGTCGTCACGGGTTACTGCGTCAGCACCACGTGGGCATTGCGCGACCAGTGCGCCCAGGCCTCGTCACCCCAGGTCAAGGCGTCGTCCCTGTGGCGCTGCGTGTTCGACTGGCTGATCTTGAGCGTCCCGCCACTCGGCAGCCCCAGGTGATAGACCGTGAAACTGCCGAAGTACGACATCTCCTTGACGGTGCCGCGCACGCTGTTGAATTCGGCATCGGCGGGTGCCTGGCGCGACAGGTGGATCTTCTCCGGGCGCAGCGCCACCGTCACCCGCATGCCCGGCGTACCCGTGATGCCGTGGCCCACGTAGTGCCGGCAGTCGGCCGTGCCGATGACACAGTGGTCGGCTTCGTCGACGTCGACCGAGCCATCCATCAGGTTGACGTTGCCGATGAAGTCTGCGACGAAGCGTGTGGCCGGCGTCTCGTAGATGTCGCTGGGCGCGCCCACCTGCAGGAAACGGCCTTCGCTCATCACCGCGATGCGCGAGGCCATCGTCATGGCTTCTTCCTGGTCGTGCGTGACCATCACGCAGGTCACACCCACGCTTTCGATGATGTTGACGAGCTCGATCTGCGTTTCTTCGCGCAGCTTCTTGTCGAGCGCCCCCAGCGGCTCGTCCAGCAGCAGCATCTGCGGCTGCTTGGCCAGGCTGCGCGCCAAAGCCACGCGCTGCTGCTGGCCGCCCGACAGCTGGTGCGGCTTGCGCTTGGCGAACTTGGTGAGCTGCACGAGCTTGAGCATCGCATCCACGCGATCGGCCACCTGCGCACGCGGCATGCCCTCGCGGTGCAGCCCGAAGGCGATGTTGTCCGCCACGGTCAGGTGGGGGAAGAGCGCATAGCTCTGGAACATCATGTTCATCGGCCGCTCGTACGGCGGCAGGCTGGCGAGGTCGCGGCCGTCGAGAAGGATGCGCCCCGCCGACGGTGTCTCGAACCCTGCCAGCATGCGCAGCAGCGTGCTCTTGCCGCAGCCCGACGAACCAAGCAAGGCGAAGATCTCGCCCTTCGCGATGTCGAGGCTGACGTCGTTGACGGCCTTGTAGCCGTTGAAATCCTTGGTGACGCCCTCGATCCGCAGGAAGTGCGCTTCGCCTCCGCCTTCGCTTGCCGCGGCCGACATCACAGCCCTGTCTTGAACGAGGTGTAGGTGCGTGTCATCAGGCGACGCAGGTCGTTGTTCAGGGAGTCGGGCGGCACCATCTTGGCCAGGTCGGCCGGCGGCAGGAAGACCGTCGGGTTGTTCGCTACCTCGGGACGGATGAACTTGCGCGAATCCGGTACCGGGTTGGCGTAGAAGACCTTGTTGGTGAGGCTGGCAGAGACCTCGGGACGCAGCATGTAGTTGATGAACTTGAGCGCATTGCCGGGGTGCGACGCATCGGTGGGGATCACCATCACGTCGAAGAACAGCAGTCCGCCGTTCTGCGGGATCAGGGCCTGGATGTTCTGCCCCGTCTTGCCGTCGATCGCCCGCTGGCGTGCGATGTTGATGTCACCGGACCAGCCGAGCGCCACGCAGATGGACCCGTTGGCCATGTCGTTGATATAACCCGACGAGCTGAAAAGCGTCACGTTCGGGCGAATCGCCTTGAGCACATTGGCCGCCGCGGTGTAGTCGGCCGGTGTCTTGCTGAACGGCGGCTTGCCCAGGTAATGCAGCACCGCCGGAACCACCTCGCTGGCCGAGTCGAGGAACGAGGTGCCGCAACCCTTGAGCTTGCTGATGTACTCCGGCTTGAAGACGAGGTCCCACGCGTTCTCGGGCATCGGTGTCGAGCCGAGGGCGGCCTTCACCTTGTCGACGTTGATGCCGACGGTCGTGAAGCCCCAGAGCCAGTTGACCATGTAGTCGTTGCCCGGGTCCAGGCGGGCCAGCTGCTTCTGCACCGCAGGATCGAGGTTCTTGTAGTTGGGTACCTTGGACTTGTCGATCTTGGCCAGCAGCCCGCCGTCGATCTGCAGCTTGGCCCAGTTCGACGACGGCACCACGATGTCGTAGCCCGTCTTCCCCGCCACGAGCTTGGCGTGAACGATCTCGTTGTTGTCGAAGTTGTCGTAGCGGACCTTGATGCCGGTGTCCTTCTCGAAATTCTTGAGCGTGTCTTCGGCGATGTAGTCCGACCAGTTGTAGATGTTCAGGACCTTTTCCTCCTCCTGCGCCGATGCGACGGAACAGGCCAGGGCAAGGCCGGTGGCCGCCAGGGCGGCCAGCGATTGGACGGACATCAATTTCATGAAGCGACCTCCGGGGAATTGAAACGAGGGGTTGGAAATCTTCAACGAAGCAGTCTATTTGCGGGCCTGTGCCGGGCTATAGGTGGAAGCGCGGGACGCGTCACGAAAGCCAGCCATGGCGTTGTGCGTCGGCCAGCGTCAGGTCGAGGCATTTGCGGATCAGGGCGGTCATCTCGTCGATCTGGGCGCGGGTAATGACCATCGGCGGCGCGATGATCATGCGGTCGCCAACGGCGCGCATGATCAGCCCGTTGCCGAAGCAGTGGCCCCGGCAGACCATGCCGATGTCGACCGATTCTTCGAACGCAGTGCCTTTGGCCTTGTCCTTCACGAGCAGCAGGGCTCCCATCAGGCCGCAGGTTTCGGCATCGCCGACGATCGGGTGCTCCCGCAGCGCCGCAAACTGCTCAGCAAGATATGGGCCGACATCGTCGTGCACATGTTCGACGAGTTTCAGCTCCTGGATGAGGCGGATATTGGCCAGCGCCACGGCACAGGCGACGGGGTGCCCGGAGTAGGTGTAGCCATGGTTGAACTCGCCGCCTTGCTCGACCATCACCTTGGCCACCCGGTCGCCCACCATCACGCCGCCGAGCGGTACGTAGCCACTGGTCACACCCTTGGCAAAAGTCATCAGGTCGGGCCGGTAGCCCATGGTTTCGCAGCCGAACCAGTGCCCGGTGCGTCCGAATCCGCAGATCACCTCGTCGCTGACGATGAGGATGCCGTACTTGTCGCAGATGCGCTGGATCTCGGGCCAGTAGGTGGCCGGCGGGATGATCACGCCGCCGGCACCCTGCACCGGTTCGCCGATGAAGGCCGCCACCTTGTCGGCCCCGACGGCGAGGATCTTCTCTTCGAGCCACCGTGCGGCCGTGAGGCCGAACCCGTCTCGGGTCTGGCCATGCGGACGCCCGTGCTGCCACCAGTACGGTTGTTCGATGTGCACGATGTTGGGGATCGGCAGCCCACCCTGGGCGTGCATGCCGCTCATGCCGCCGAGGGAGGCGCCGGCCATCGTCGAGCCGTGGTACGCGTTGTTTCGGCTGATGATGACCTGGCGCGCCGGCTGGCCGAGGATGTCCCAGTAACGCCGGACCATCCGCACCACGGTGTCGTTGCCCTCGGAGCCGGAGCCCGAAAAGAAGACGTGGTTGAACTGCGGCGGCGTCACCTCGGTCAACAACTCGGCCAGTTCGATGGCGGGAGGCGTGGCGGTCTGGAAGAACGCGTTGTAGAACGGCAGTTCCTTCATCTGGCGCGTCGCCGCGTCCACCAGCGCCTGCTGGCCGTAACCCACGTTGACGCACCACAACCCGCTCATCGCATCCAGGATGCGATGGCCATCGCTGTCGGTCAGGTAGATGTTGTCCGCGCGGGTGATGATGCGCGAGCCCTTCTTGGCCAGCGACTGGAAATCGGTGAAGGGATGCAGAAAGTGGGCGGCGTCGGCGGCCTGCCAGTCCTGTGTGGTGCGGGTGGCCGTGCCAGCGGCCAGCGTCGAATCCTTGGCGTTCATCGGGGGGCTCCTCAAGGGCTTGTCAGACATGCAGCAGCAGGTGCTCGCGCTCCCACGGCGAGATGACCTTCATGAATTCGGCGTACTCGATCTCCTTCACCTCGGTATAGACGGTGACGAAGGCCTCGCCCAGTACGGCGGCCAGGTCACGCTCGTCGCGCAGGAGCGAAAGCGCTTCGCCCAGGCTGCGGGGGAGCTGGAAATCGCCCAGGTAGGCGTCTCCCTTGCACTCGGGCGAGGGCTCGATATGGTCCCGCATGCCCAGGTAGCCGCAGGCCAGCGTGGCCGCCAGCGCGACGTACGGGTTGGCGTCGGCGCCGATCACGCGGTTCTCGATCCGGCGCGCGCTGGCGTTCGCCAGCGGCGAACGGATGCCCACGGTGCGGTTGTCGGTGCCCCACTGGATGTTGATCGGCGCGGCGTTGCTGCGCACGAGCCGGCGGTAGCTGTTGACGTAAGGGGCGAACAGCGCCATGGCCGCCGGGATGTAGCGCTGGAGCCCGCCGATGTACCAGAAGAATTCCTTCGTGGGCGTGCCGTCCTCGTGGCTGAAGATATTGCGGCCCGTGGCCTTGCTGACGATGCTCTGGTGGATGTGCATCGCGCTGCCCGGTTCACCCGCGATCGGCTTGGCCATGAAGGTGGCGAACATGTCGTGCCGCAGCGCCGCCTCGCGCACCGTGCGCTTGAACAGAAAGACTTCGTCCGCCAGGCCCAGCGGATGGGCGTGGAAGAAGTTGATCTCCATCTGCCCGGCGCCGACCTCGTGGATCAGCGTATCCACGTTGAGCTCCATCTTCTCGCAGTAGGCGTAGACATCCTCGAACAGCGGGTCGAACTCGTTCACCGCATCGATCGAATAGGCCTGGCGCGAGGTCTCGCTGCGGCCACTGCGGCCGACCGGCGGCTTGAGCGGGACGTCCGGGTCGGTGTTGCGCGCCACCAGATAGAACTCGAGCTCCGGGGCCACCACCGGGGCCCAGCCCTCGGCGTCGAAGAGGTCGCACACGTGGCGCAGCACCGAGCGCGGCGCAAACGGCACGAGCTTGCCGTCGCGGTCGTAGCAGTCGTGGATCACCTGTGCGGTCGGGTCCGAGGCCCAGGGCACGATGCGCACCGTGCTCGGGTCGGGGCGCAGGTGCATGTCGCGGTCGGTCGGGGTGATGACGTCGTAGTACGGCCCCTCTTCGGGGAACTCGCCCGTCACACCCATGGCGACCACCGCTTCGGGCAGCCGCATGCCGCGGTCTTCGGTGAATTTCTGGCGCGGCAGGATCTTGCCGCGTGCCACGCCCGTGAGATCGGGCACGAGGCATTCGATCTCGGTCACGCGATGTTCGTCGAGCCATTGCTCGAGCACGCTGAAGTTGAAATGATCTCTGGTCACCATGGAAGTCCTGTTTCGGTTGGGGCCGCACCGGGGCGGTGGCGGCGGGCGTGTCGTGGCGCGTGCGTCGGGTCAGGGCAGGGGACCTCGAGGGCGTTCGCGGTAGCTGCGGCAGGCCTGGCCGAAAGCCCGCAGCAACTGCATCGACACCGGATTCTGCGCAGCGCGCCATTCGGGGTGCCACTGGACGCAGAGGTTGAAGCCCGGCGCATCCGGCTTGCTGAATGCCTCGACGATGCCATCGGGCGCGCGGGCCTCGACACGCAGCCCGGGCGCCAGTTGCCTGACGGCCTGGCCGTGCAGCGAGTTCACGCGGAAGTCGTCACGCGCCACGATGGCCTGCAACACGCCGCCCGGCTCGACATGCACCGCGTGCACCGGCGCGTACTGGATCTCCGCCGGGTCTTCGTCCCGCGCCCGGTGGTCGGCGTACGGTCCGGCCTCCTGCACCGCCTGGTACAACGAGCCGCCGAGCGCCACGTTGACCTCCTGCGTGCCGCGGCAGATGCCGAAGAGCGGCAGCCCGCGCTCCAGCACGCGGGGCACCAGCGGCAAGGTCCAGGCGTCGCGCACCGGGTCCAGCGGCAGGGCCGCGTCGTGCACCGCCTCGTTGAAGTTCGACGGGTGCACGTTGGACGGTGATCCGGTCAGGAATACACCGTGCGCGAGGTCGAGCAGCGCATCCAGATCGTCCAGTCCCGCCGCCGGCACCACCAGCGGCAGGCAGCCGGCCAGACGCACCGCGTCGACGTACTTCTGGCCGACGACGTGGTACGGATGCTCGCCCGACATGCGGCTGCAGGCGGGTACGAGAACGATGGGTTTGCTCGATGGGGTCATGGTCGTCGAAGCATCAGGCCAACTTGTCGCGCAGTCGGTGCCACGCCATGCCGAGCACGAGGGATGGCGTGCGGAGCAGCCGGCCGCCGGGGAACCGCCGGTGGCGCAGTCGCGCGAAGACGTCGAAGCGCGACGCGTCCCCGGCCATCGCCTCGGCGACGATCTGCCCCGCCAGCCCCGTGAGCGCCAGGCCGTGGCCCGAGAAGCCTTGCAGGTAGTAGATGTTGGGTGCATGGCCTGCTGCTGCGGGCAGCCTGCCGAAATCAGGCGCACGGTTCATCGAGATATCGACGAAGCCACCCCAGGCATGTTCGATCCGCGCCGCCGCCAGCTGCGGAAATGTCGCGACCATGCGTTGGCGCATGCTCTGAGCCAGATTCGACGGCGTCACGGTGCTGTAGCTGACGCGGCCGCCGTAGAGCATGCGCTGGTCGTTGGTGGTGCGGAAATAGTCGAGCACAAAATTGGTATCGCAGACGGCCGACCGCGAGGGGATCAGTGCATCGGCGACGACATCTGGAAGTTCTTCGGTGCATGCAATATAGGTGCCCACCGGCATGATGCGCGCGGCCAGTGCCGGTGCCAGGCCTTGAAGGTACACGTTGCCTGCCAGCAGAACCTGGCGTGCCCGCACCGAGCCTCGTGCGGTGCGAAGTTCGACCTGAGGGCCTTGACGAAGCGCGACGACCTCGCTGTTTTCGTGCAGGTGCACGCCCGCCTCCCGCGCCGCGCCGGCAAGGCCGAGTGTGTATTTCAACGGATGCAGGTGACCGGACCGGGCATCGTGCACACCGCTGTGGAACTCGCCACTCGCGATCCAGCCGCCGACCTCGGCCGGCGCGATGCGCTGCAGCGGGTACCCGTATACGGCTTCCAGGCGGTCGGCCCAGGCTGCCAGTTCGACGCCCTTGCGCGCATTGCGTGCCAGGCCGAGGTAGCCGCTGCGCCAGTCGCAATCGATCCGGTACTTCCGGATGCGCCCTTGCAGCAGGTCCAGCGCCTCGATCGTCATGTCCCAGACGCGGCGCGCGTCGGCAGCGCCCAGTTGCGCCTCGATGACGTCCTGGTCGCAGGCCAATCCGTGGATCGCCTGCCCGCCGTTGCGGCCGCTGGCGCCAAAGCCGATCTCGCGGGCCTCGAGCAGCCTCACCGAGAACCCGCGCTGCGCCAGGTCGAGCGCGGCCGACAGCCCCGCCAGCCCACCGCCCACCACCGCCACGTCGCAATCGACCGTCTCGTCGAGCACCGGATAGGACGCCCCGCGCACAACCGTGGCGGCGTAGTACGAATCGCGGGTGAGTTCCTGGTCGGTATCGAGCAACGGCATACGGTAGGCGCTAGGCAGATCCTCTGGTCTCGGGCAATGAAGATGTCTGCGGGTCAGGCCGCGCGGCGGATGGCACCACGCAGCGTATCGACGATCTGGTCGATCTGCCCGCGCTCGATGATGAGTGGCGGCGACATCGCCACGATGTCGCCGGTCGTGCGCAGCATCACGCCGCGTTCATAGCAGTCGAGGAAAATTTCGAAGGCGCGCTGCGTGGGGGCGCCATCGCGAGGCGTCAGTTCGACGCCGCCGACCAGCCCGACGTTGCGCACGTCGATCACGTTCGGCTCGCCGCGCAGCGAATGGACCTGCTCTGCAAAATACCCCTGCAGTTCGCCGGCGCGCGTCAGCAGGCCTTCTTCGGCGTAGGTGTCCAGCGTGGCCAGCCCTGCCGCGCAGGCCAGCGGGTGGGCGGAATAGGTGTAGCCGTGGAAGAACTCGATCAGATGCTCGGGCCCGTTCATGAACGCGTCGTGGATCTTGTCCTTGACGATCACCGCGCCCATCGGCACGCAGCCGTTGGTCAGGCCCTTGGCCACCGTCATCAGGTCCGGCGTGACGCCGAAGGTCTGCGCCGCAAACGGCTGGCCGGTGCGGCCGAAGCCGGTGATGACCTCGTCGAAGATCAGCAGGATGCCGTGCCGGTCACAGATGTCGCGCAGCCGTTGCAGGTAACCCTGAGGCGGGATCAGCACGCCCGTGGATCCGGCCACCGGCTCCACGATCACGGCGGCGATGGTCGACGCGTCGTGCAGGGCGACCAGGCGTTCCAGGTCGTCGGCAAATTCGGCGCCATGGGCCGGCTGGCCCACGGTGAAGGCGTTGCGCGCCGCGTCGTGGGTGTGGCGGATGTGGTCGACGCCGGCCAGCAGGGCGCCGAACATCTTGCGGTTGGACACGATGCCGCCGACCGAGATGCCGCCGAAGTTGACACCGTGGTAACCCCGCTCGCGCCCGATGAGCCGCGTGCGCGAACCGTCGCCACGCACCCGATGCCAGGCGATGGCCATCTTCAGCGCCGTCTCCACCGACTCCGAACCGGAGTTGGTGAAGAACACCTTGTTCATGCCCTCGGGAGCGATCTCCGCCACGCGGCTGGCGAGTTCGAAGGCCTTCGGATGCGCCATCTGGAACGGCGGCGCAAAGTCCATTTCCGCTGCCTGCGCCTGGATCGCCTGCACGATGCGCGGCCGCGCATGGCCGGCATTCACGCACCACAGCCCGGCCACGCCGTCGAGGATCTTCCGGCCCTTGTCGTCCCAGTAATGCATCCCCCCGGAGCGGGCGAGCAGGCGGGGCGCCTTCTTGAACTGGCGGTTCGCCGTGAACGGCATCCAGTAGGCATCGAGATCGGTGTGCATGAGCATATTCCTTGCTGGGGTCGAGTCTAGACATTTCGCGTCGCAATGTGCTTGCGAGCCTGCGGGGGGTCAACCCGCATCTGCACAATAAAATGCAGCTTTAACACGGCCAAGAGGCACAAAATGCAATCCAGCCCCGCCAGCGTGCAACTCGATGCGATCGACCGTGCGATTCTGGACGAGCTGCAGTCGAACGGAAAGCTCAGCAACGTCGATCTCGCACAGCGGGTGCATCTGTCGCCATCGGCCTGCCTGCGAAGGGTCAAGCAACTCGAAGACGGCGGC
>JAHECD010000074.1 GCA_024641945.1 Rubrivivax sp.
GAAGCCGGGCGTCCCGCCGGCTTGTGCCGAGGGCGCCTGGCCGGCGCTGCTCAGTACGGTGGCGGCGGACCCGGGAAGCGGCCCGTTGATCGCGAGGAAATTGTTGGCGTTGATCAGACCCGACGCCCCCAGGTTCATTCCACCCACGTTCATCCCACCCAAATACGCGCTGCCGTCTCCGACGACGAACTCGCCCTTCATGGCTCCCTGCACGGGGAGTAGGGGCCCGGATTGCCAGAAGAGTTCCTCGAATGCCGCGTCGTGCGGCAGGTTCGCCAACGCACCACCCCAAGTGGCTTGCTGCTGCCACAGCGCGGCGAGCAGGTTCTTCAGGTCGGGCGTGACGATGCAGTTTCCGGCCAACGCCCCGCCGACATCACGGCAGCTCGGCAGTCGGGCGATCGACGGGTCAGCGTCCAGTTCGGTCAGGCTCTGCCGGAAGGCACGCGCCATGGCGAGTTCGCGGTTGTTGAGGTCGATGCTCAACTTTCGAAATGACGTGCGGTCGTAGTCCAGCGGTCTGAAGCCCACCATGGTGGGCGGTGGCACCACCGTCACCTCGGCCGCGGCGGCCCGCGTGACCGGCATCTCCGCGGATGGCGGCGGCGCTGCCGGCGGCAGCGCGTCGCGGATGCCCGCGGGCAGGATGCGCAGGGCGTAGGCGTTGCCCGGGTCCTGGACCAGCGTGTAGTCGGTGGCGGTCAGTCCGGCGCCCAGCACTGGGTAGACACCCGGCACGGAGCCCGGGCTGGCCGACGACGTGAAGGCCGCCGTCCCGGCCGTCGCGCTCGACGGCGTGTCGCCCGGAACAAAGCCGGTGAGCCTGCCCGTCAACGGGGGCCAACCTTCACCGGCCACCACCGTGACCGGGCGGGCGGTGTAGACGAGCGCGGCGGGGGCGATGCTGGCGGTGGTCGTGTACGGCGCTGCCCCGGCCAGCGTGTAGTTGGCGGCGTCCGCGCCACCCAGCCCCGTGCCGGTCACCGAGGCGGGCTTGGCCGCGCCGGCCCGGGCACTGTCGAACGCGGCAACGCCGGCCGTTACTTCGACGGTGTCGCCCGGCAGCACGCCGCCCAATGTCCACGACGTGACGGTGGCCGCTGTCGTGCCGTCGTACACCTTGCCGGCGACCGTCGCGCCGGTCAACGTCAGTGGCGCCGGCGCGATCGTGCCGGCCAGCCCCGCACCCGAGAACCCGTAGCCATAGACCGGGCGTCCAGCGCCATCGACGACGGGTGGCAGGCTGTCGAGCAGGCTGGCGGTGAGGGGCACGCCGGTGCCGGCACCCCGGCTCGCAAAGGCGACGCTGCCGATCGGGCCGGCGCTGCCTGGGAGGCTGGTGTCCGGGCGGTCGTCGCTCACGAACCCCGACAGCGAGAGGGCAGCGAGCTGCGCCGACGTGAGGGTCAGCGCCGTGGTGCCGTCGTAGACCTTGGCGAGCGGCACCGTCGCGGGCACCGCAACGCCGAGCACCGGGCGCGTGGCAAAGAACACCCCGTTCGCGCCGCTGTCCACCGAGACTGCCGGGAAAGTCGCGCCGTACTGCTTGAACCCGTAGCCCAGGCCCGTGATGGAGCTGGTGGCGGGATCGCGCACGTACAACACCCAGCGCCCGCTGGATGATGGCGAGAGCACGTCCAGCCCCGACTCGCTGGTGAAGGTGTCGACGTTGTCGACCAGCCCGCGGATCGTCAGCGTTTCGCCGGTCGCGAACGCGCTGAGGATCGGCAGCGTGCCGGCACCCACCGGCGTGGCGGGTGCACCCAGCCGCACGCGGCTGGCCTGCAGGTCGATGGACGAAGCCAGCACGCTGGAGCGGTCGGCGCTGAAGCCGCCGCCGCGCAGCGTGACATCGCCGCTCACGGCGATGAGACTGTCGGTCAGCGAGATGCCGTCGGTGGCGCCTTCGCCCGCCAGCAGGCGCACGTTGAGGCGGCCGCTCGACGACCTGATGCTCGAACCGTCGAGGCGGATGCCGGCGTTGGCCTGCAGCGTCAGCGTGCGCACCGCCGGTATCGCGACGGCGCCCGTGACGAAGACTGGAAGCAGGGCATTCAACGTCGTGCCAACCATCGAAATCGTGCCCGCATCGGGCCCGGCGACGTCGGTGCTGATGGTCACGTCGCCGCCCGCCAGCGCGGATGCCAGCGTCGACGTCGACACCCTCGCGCCGGGCCCGGTGGGCGTGAAAGGCGGCGCACTGATGTTGAAATCGCTGCCGTCCTTTGTGGAATCGACGATCTCGATGTCCAGCGGATCGAGCAGCCAGCGTCCGGCCCGCCCGTGGGCCGCCCGCGTATCCACGAGCGCGGGCTCGGCGATCAGGCCCGACGCCGATGTCTCGATCGACCCGCCGTCACCGCCGTCCGCGCCGCCGCGCGCGCTGAAGCGTCCGAAGACACGAGCACTGCCGCTGCTCCAGAGCCGGATCTGGCCGCCGTCGCCCGCGCCAGTGGCATCGGCGGACACCACGGCGCGCGGCGCCACGTAGACAGCCGCGGAGGGCGCATCGAGCCCGCCGCTGCCATCGGCCGAAGCCTCGATGCGCACGTTGCCGCCGCCGCGTGCACCGTCGGCCCGGACGGTTGCGCCGTCGAGCAGAGCGATCCGGGGCGCTGCCAGTGCCACCTGGCCGCCGCTGCCGCCCGCAGACACCGCATCGGTGTGGCTGCCCGCGTCCAGCGACAGCGTATCGCCCGCACGCAGCAGCACGGCACCACCGGGGCCGCGGGCGAGGGCATCGGCGCGCACGACGCCGGCCTGGTTGACCATCGCCGCCTGCAGATCGATCGTCCCGCCCGCGGCGGCGATCGTCCCGCGGTTGACGGCGCGGCCCTGCAGCGTGCCCATACGCACCGCGATGCCGGGCCGGTGGCTGTCGGTCAGGTCCACGGACGCGGCACCCCGCAGGCCGACCTGGCCTGAGGATGCGTCGATCGTGCCGTCGTTCACCACCTCGCCCACGCCGGCCAGCACGATGCGGCCACCGGATGTGCTGCGCAGCGTGCCCGCGTTGACCACCGCGCCATCCGGCGAGCCCGGCATGGCCGACAGCACGCGGCGGCCGGCGGCCCAGTCCGAGAGGCTCACGTTCAGCGACGAAGCGACGAGCCCGCCCACGTCCACCCGCGCGTCGCGGCCGAACAGCACGCCATAGGGATTGACCAGCCAGACCTCGCCGTTGCTGCTGAGCCGGCCGAGGATCTGCGACGGATCGCGCCCGAGCACGCGGTTGAGCACCTGGCTCGACGCATCGGGCTGGTCGAAGCGCACCGACGCCTCTGGCCCGATCGAGAAACTGCGCCAGTCGATCGCCGCGGCGCGCCCCGTGGTCACGGTCATCGCGGCGCCGCTGGTGTCGAAACGGGCCTGCCCGTGCACGACCTTCGGTGACGTGGGCAGCACCGGCCCGGCGGCGGGGCTGCCGAGCGGCCACGCGGCCAGCGCCAGCAGCACGCCACGTGTGATCAGTTTCGGATGCACGGGTCGTCTCGTCGCCATGGTCGTTCTCCTGTCGTGCGCCACGCGGATCAGTACAGGACGCGCAGCCACAAGTGCGCGCGGGTCTTGCCTCGCTCGGTCGTGCCGGCCTGGTGCAGTGCATGCGCCACGTCCAGGCGCAGGCTCGCCGCGGCGGCGTCCACGCGCAGGCCGAGGCCGACACTGGCCAGGTCGCAATGCAAGTGGGTGCCGCTGCAGGGCGCCGACGCGCGGTTGCGCAGGTGCGCCGCGTCGGCAAAGAGCAGCGGGCGCCAGACGGCCCCTTGCAGCGCCGTGATCGGCTGGCGCGGTGCAGACAGCTCCAGCGAGAGGGCCACGCCGTGGTCGGTGGCGATCTCGCGCTCCTCGTAGCCGCGCACCGAGTCACGGCCACCGGCGCCGAACTGCATCGCCGGCACCAGCGGCTGGCTCGCGAATTGCGCTGCCGCGCGCGCGGCGAGCTCCCAGCCGCCCGGGCCCAGCGGCTGCAGCAGGCTGCCGTCCAGGCGCACGATGGTGAAGTCGGGGCGCGCACCGAGCCGCACGGCCTCGAAGGCCGCGCGGTCGCCGTGCCGTCCGCCGGTCGACAGCCCCTGCACCAGCGAAACCGACATCGCAATCGGCAGGTAGGCGTCGCCGGTGAGGCTGTACACAAAAGTTAGAGGCGTGATCGCGAGGTCACCGCCGACGCTGCCGCAGGCATCACCCGGCAGCGTGCCGATCGCGCACTGGTTGCGCTGCTCGCGCCGTTCGAGGCCCACCGCGATGCGTTGCTCGAAGGCCTCCAGCCGGTGCAGGTAGCGCGTGGCGCGCACGCCCAGCAGATAGCCCCGGCCGGCAAACTGCAGGTCGCCCGCCGCGGTGGGAATGCGGTCGCTCTCGGTGTCCGACACGAGTGCGTACGCGTCGACCATCGTCGCCTGCGCATACAGCGGCAGGCGGTAGCTGCCGCTCGCCGCTGCAAAGCGACGTGGCTGCGCCGGCGACACCTGGAGCCGCAGGTCGAGTACGTCGTCGCGGCCACTGAAATCGGCGTCGCGCCAGCCCAGCGCCACGCGCGCGCGGCCGGTGCTCGGCGTGCCGGTGTTGTCGAGGTCCAGGCTGAACTGGCGGCGTGCGCCCGGCTGGACCGCGACCTCGGCCTCGGTCTGCTCGGGCTGCTGGCCGGGCAGCATCACAAGCCGCAGGCGACGCGCCGGGTTGTCGTTGGCCATGCGCAGCTGCACGTCCAGTTCATCCAGCCGCGGCGTCTGCCCGGTCTTCAGTGCCGGCAGGCTGGCCAGCACGGCGGCCTCGCCGGCCGGCGAGCCCGCACCCTCGACACGCACGGTCGACAGCCGCCCCTCGATCACCTGCAACGTGACGACGCCGCCCGACACCTCCTGCGGTGGCAGGTAGACCACCACCGCGCCATAACCGGCCCGTGCGTACAGCGCCTGCACGTCGGCGGCGGCACGGTGCAGTTCCTCGACCGTGCGCGTGCCGGTCAGGCCGGCCAGCGCTGCCTCCACCACGGTCGGCTCCAGCAGGGTCACGCCGACCACCAGGTATTGCCGGACTTGCACGACCGGTGCGGCCGCCGGCTTTGCGGGCGACGCCAAGGTCGGCGGCGGTGTCGGGGCGGGTGGTGTGGGCTGCGCCTGCGTTGCCAAGTGCAAGCCGAGCGACGTGGCAAAGGCTGCGGCCAGCAGTGCGTGCCTCGGCAAGGTGAGGCGGTCCTTGGACATGGGCATGTTCATCGCTCCCGACACAGCCTGAATCCGATATTGGTCGAGGTGCCCAGGTCGCCCGCCAGATCGGTCTCGAAGGACTGGCGCGCGGCCAGCCGGACGAGGGCAGGTCCCTGGTTGAACGAGCCGCCGCGCCAGACGTACCGAGGTGCACCGGCATCGGCGGGGTCGGCGTCGTCGGCGACCCATTCGCTGGCGTTGCCGACCACGTTGTAGAGGCCGAAGGCATTGGGCTCGCCACTGTGCACGGGGCGGGCGGCGGGCATGTCCTGCCCACCGTTGTGCGCGGCACGTCCTGCAGGTGGCGCGTCGCCCCAAGGATACGGGCCCGTGGAGCCGGCGCGCGCGGCATATTCCCATTCCCATTCCGTCGGAAGGCGATAGCGCCGCCCGCTGCTGCTTTGTGACGTTAGCCAATCGGCGTAGGCCTGCGCAGCGGCACGCGAGACTTCCATGACGGGCAGGTCGCCGCGCAGCTTCTCGGCCAGCGCAGGGTAAGGTGGCGCCGTGCCGCCGGCGCGCCGCACGCTGAAGACGAAGCGGTCGTACTCCTCGAACGTCACTTCGTGCCGGCCCATGTCGCAGGCGATGCGCCCGCTGAAGCCCGGCTGCAGCGGCAGGAAGCCGGGCCCGCAGCCCATGCGCCCGACCGTGTCGCGTCGGGGGTCGCAGCCCAGATCGAAACGGGCGGCGTCGCCGGGCAGGCGCACGAACTCCGGCTCGGCGCCACGATTCATCAGCCACAGCGGCAGGCGCATCGCATAGTTGATCGGGAAGATGTCGCGCTGCCGGAAGACATACACACTGCCCACGCCCAGCCAGGCCAGCGGCAGGGCAGCCGCGCTTGCCAGCGCCACAGTCTTGGTGCGGCTGAGCGCCAGGTAGCGCCGTGTCGAAGGTTCGATCGGCGGCGGGAGCAGTGCATACAGCCGCTGCTCCTTGAAGCTGGCCAGCCGACGCCAGCGCTGCCAAGCGCCGAGCCGTTGCCAGATCTGGACGTCGACCTGCAGGCGCTGTGCAAGCTTGAGCTCGTTGAGGTGGGCATGGATGTGGTCGTGCAGCAGTTGCCAGTTCGGCACCGGTGGTGCACCCGGACGTTCGCGGGTGCGCAGCAACACTTCGTGCACCAGTTCCACGAAGATGCCGCCGGCGTCGTCCTGGCCGGTCACCAGCAGCGGCAGGCGCGCCGGAAGTGCCGCGTCGTGCCCGCCTGCGTCCCCGCTGCCCTCGTCCCGGTCGGTCTGCCGGGCCGACAGCAGGGCGATCACCCGTCGCCCTAGCGCGCCGTTGCCGTGGCCGGCCTCGAGCTCGGCGTTGGCCATCGGCAGGCGGCGCCGGAACAGCCGGTCCTCGGCGCCGACCCAGGTCATGCTCAACAGCAGGCGCAGTGCGCCCGTGGCGTTGCCAACGGCTGCCTTCACGTCGGCCAGCGTGGCATCGGCATCGTGGCTGAGCATGCCGGCGAGGCCGCCGGCGGCTTCGTGGTCGCTGCGCAGCAGCCGGGTCACCGTGCCGCGGCGGTGGGCCGTGTGCCACAAGGACCACATCGCGTGCTGCACCAAGGCCAGCGCACCGGGCTCGTCGTGCGCCTCAGTGAGGATCAGTTCGGCCACTTCGCCAACGTCGATCCCGGCGCGGCGTGACGGTTCTTCGATGGACAGACGCAGGCCGGCATCGCTGATTCGTGGCAGGGTGTAGGTCATGCCCGCGCGGTTGCGGATCTGCACCAGATCGGGCAGCAACTGGTCGATATCGGCCAGCGCGTCGGCGCGAACCGTGCCGAGCAAGTACAGCGGACACGAGGAGTCGCCCAGGGCCGCGGCAAGCAGCGCACCGAACTGTTGCCGTTCGCGCCCGTCGGCCACGGGCTGCAGCAGTTCTTCCATCTGATCCACGACCAGCAACCAACCCGTGCCCGGCGCAGCGCTGGCGCCCACCAGGGCGGCGAGGGCCGCAGGGTCGCCGCCCAGGCGCACGCCGAGTTCGGCCGCGTCGCAGCCCAGGCAGGCGGCCAGCGCGGCAGCCAGTTCGTGCACGGGGTGGGCGCCTGGCCGCAACGGCCCGGCCACATGCCACACCGGCAGGCCCGTGCGCGACCACAACGTACCTTGGCGCAGACGTGGCAACACCCCTGCGCGCATCAGCGATGATTTCCCCGAGCCGCTGTCGCCACTGAGAAGCACGTAGCGATGGTGGCCGGGCGCATCGCGATCGATCAGGCCGTCGGGCGACGGCGCACTGCCCATCGCGTCGATCACCTCGTGGGTCTCGCGCAGACGGCCGAAGAACCACTCGGTATCGGTCTCCTCGAAGACCGCCAGGCCGCGGAACGGGCAGCGCTGTGGGACGACGTCCGAAGCCGGCAGCGAGGCCCGCAAAGCCACGAGCAGGCCGGCCGGCACCGGTGTGTCGGCCTGCCAGACAGTCACCTGAAAATCGAGCAGTCCGGCAGCACGCGGATCCAGGTCGTGCTCGCCCGGCACACCGCCCAGGCTGACCGGGAAGATGGCGGGCGGGGGCTCACCAGCCGCGATCGATCGGTGGTGGCGCTCGAGGGCCCAGCCGAGTTCGTCGAGGACGAATCCGCGCGGACCTTCACGGCGCACGAGCACGACGATGGCCCGCGCCTGTGCGACCTCGCTTTTCAGCCGCTGCAACCAGGGCTCGCCGGCGATCAGGTGGACGCTGTCCATGAACACGTCCAGGCCCTCGTCGCGCAGGCTGTCCCGCAGCCGCATGGCCTCGCGTGCGTTCTCGCGGTTGTAGCTCAGGAATATGCTGCGGCCGGATCGGCGGCCTGGTGCGACCGCGATGTGCTCGCTGCCTTCCTGTGCGGTCGGACGGTCCGATCGGCGCCGGTCCGGTGCTGTGGCGACCAGATCTTCAAGAGTGCTCATGGTGCGCGGTACCCCATGCTGCGGTGCCGCCTGCTGCATGCCGCGCGGCCCGAAGTTCACTGCCGGGAAATGTGCCACCGTGCCCGCGCCCGTGCAGCCTTCAATGCAGGTTCAAGGTAGGGGGTCGGTCCTCGCAGCGCGGGACGCGTCCGCAATGTAGATGGTGTGCGAGCAGCCAGCCCCTTTGGTGTCGATGGGCTGGACGTTGGACAACGTTGACCACTTTCGGTCATCCGTTCGTCGGCGCCATGGCTTCGACTCCGGCTCCGATGCGAGCGGTCCGACGCCACCGATCGGGGCTCACCCGGACGGGGTAATTCCGCATCGCATTTTATGGAAATGGATTTCATTTAAAGCCTAGACTGGCCCATGAATTCGATCAGGACAGCGCGGCGGAGCGACAGCTTGCAATGAAAGTGGAAGGCGATTCCGCACTGGAGCGGGGCTTTCGGGTGCTCGACTGCTTCGCCGCCGCGCAAGGTCCGCTCGGCAACGGTGAGGTGTCGCAGCAGACCGGCATTCCGCGTGCCACCGTCTCGCGGCTCATCGCGACCCTGGTCGGGCTCGGTCACCTGCGTGCGGCGCGCGGCGGGGACAAGTACGAGATGGCCGCTGGCGTCGTGAGACTGGCGCAGGCCTTTCTGGGCGCCATCGACGTGCGCCAGTACGCCCGCCCGCACCTGGCGGCCTTGTCGGAGGCCAGCGGCGCATCGTCGTTCATCGGCGTGCGCGACGGCGACGACATGCTCGTCGTCGAGGCCGCCAGGGCGCGATCCGCCGTCGTCATGCTGGGTGCCGATATCGGCACCCGGATGGCCATCGTCAGCTCGGCGCTCGGCCGCGCCTGGCTCGCTGCCGTCGACGAGACGACACGCCGCGCGCTCGTCGACCGCTGGCGCACCCAGCCCGACCGTGCAGCCATGGCCGGTCCACATCTCGACAAGGCGCTTGCGGCGTCGCTGCGCCAGGGCTTTGCCATTTCGGTCGGTGAATGGCATCCGAACATCCACGCCGTGGCGGTACCGATCCGGACGGCCAGCGGCGAAGTGATCAGCCTGAACTGCGGCGGCGCGGCCTTCGTGCTGCCCGAGGACCGGCTGCGCAAGGTCGTCGTTCCGCTTGTCCTTCGCGCTGCGCGGGCGCTCGCCGACGACATTGGTGGCGCGCCGGGATTTCCCGTGCCCGCCATCGCTTCACCCGGCCGCCGGCCGATCACCGTGGCCCCTTGACACCGAGCCATCGACCATGACTCTCCACTTCGAACCTCTCCTGCCGACATTCGGTGCCGTTGTCTCGGGCCTGGATCTGCGGCGCGCCGCCACCGCGGCGCAGATCCACGCCATCGACGACGCCATGGACCGTTACGGCGTGCTGCTGTTCAGGGACCAGCTGATGACCGAGGACGAACAGATGGCCTTCACACGCCAGTTCGGGCCGCTGGACCTGGGATTCCGCCGCGTGAAGAACGTGCCCGGCGTACCAGCCGAGCACCGGTTTGCAGATAACGCGCTGGCCGACATTTCCAACGTCGAGGCCGACGGGCGCGTGGCCGATCGCAGCTCGCGCAAGATCGTTTCCAACATCGCCAACCAGCTCTGGCACAGCGACAGCTCGTTCCAGCGCCCGCGCGCGAAATATTCGATGCTTCACGCCGTGGTGCTGCCCGGCTGCGGTGGCGATACCGAGTTTGCCGACCAGCGCCTGGCCTACGACCGCCTGGACGACGAGATGCGCGAGCGCCTGCAAGGGTTGGTCGCGGAGCACTTTGCATTGCACTCGCGCTTCATGCTCGGCGACACCGACTACACGCAGGCGCAGATCGACGCCATCGAGCCGGCGCGCTGGCCGCTGGTGCAGACCCACGACGGCTCGGGCCGCAAGCACCTGTACATCGGCGCGCATGCACGCGCCATCGACGGCATGGTCACGGCCGAGGCCCGCATGTTGTTGTGGGACCTGCTGGAGCACACGACGCACCCCGACCACATCTACCGCCACCGCTGGCAGGTGGGCGACCTGGTCATCTGGGACAACCGCTGCATGTTGCATCGCGGTCGTGCCTACGATCTGGCCGAGCGGCGCGAACTGCGCCGGTCGACGACGCTCGACGCCGCGTCGGCCACTGCCCCGTCGATGCAGCCGGCGCCTCACGCCGTCTGATTCGGCATTCACCCCGTAGAACCCACAGGAGACCCGCATGTCCATCACCCGCCGACAGGTTGTCCAGGCCACCCTTGCCCAGGCCGTGGGCGCAGGCGCCATGCTCGCCGGGTTTGCGCCCCGCGCGGCTGCGCAGGCGGCCGCCTACAAGTGGCCTCGCAATTTCTCGGTCGTGACGCCTGTCGTCGGCACGGCGAACCATTCGCTCGCCGTCGCGTGGACGTCGCGGTTCCAGGCCGCCACCGGCACGCGCGTGGCCGTATTGCCGGCGCCCAACGGCTTTGCACGGGCGTCGTGGCTGAATACCGGCGAAGGCCGCATCTCGATGATGCAGGCGTCGGACTACTTCGATCAGATGGACGCCGTTCAAGGTTATGCGTCCAAGGCCGGCGGCCCCAGCGACTCTCGCGTGGCGCACATGAACATGGTCACCCCCTGGGGCTATGTCGTGCTCGCCGATTCGAAGATCAAGACGGTCGACGACATCGGGCCGGGCACGCGCATCGCGCTGGCCAAGAGCTCGTCGTTCCTGGTCTCGGCGATCGACGCGCTGCTCGCCTATCGCAACCTCAAGCGCGACGACGTCAAGATCGTCGAGGTGGGCAGCTACGGCGCCAACACCGCGGTGCTGGCCGAAGGCCGGGTCGACGTCACCTTCACGTCGCCAATTTCGGGCCCTTCGTACCAGGCCGAGGCGGCGCCGGGCGGGCTGCGCTGGCTGCCGGTGCCGTCGGCGGCCAAAGACCCCGCGGCCTACAAGCGCTACCGCAGCGTCATGTCGGGCTACATACCGCAGAAGACCGTGTCGGGGGTCAAGTCGTCGATCGGCGTGGACCTGGACCACGCCTTCCAGTGCAACCACGTGCGCGGCGACGAAGACCCCGAATTCGTCTACCAGCTGATCAAGTGGCTCGACGTCAATCACGAGTCGTACAAGAACGACTACACCCATGCCCACCTGATGACGGTGGGAAACCTGGTGCAGTTCCTCGACAGCGGCGCACTGCAACCCATGCACGAGGGCACGATCCGATACCTGAAGGAGAAGGGTTCGTGGAAGCCTGCGCATCAGGCGCGTCACGACAAGCTGGTGGCACTGGCGCAGGCCCGCGTCAAGGGGTTCCAGGCAGCCCTCGCCGCGGGCGAGAAGGCGAACGTCAAGGCCGAGCCGGGGAATGCGGACTGGACCAAGTTCTGGACCGACTTCCGCGCGAAGAACGGCATGGCCACGCCGTTCGGCGAAGAGGTGCTCGCGCTGTCGTGAACACCGCGCCCCGCCACGCCGGCGCGCCCGATCCCGCACCCCACCGCGACCCCGAAGGCTGACACGAATGAGCGCTCCTGCCGACCCCGGCGCCACGCCGGCAGACCCCGCCTTGCCGGCGATCCCCGAAGGCTTCGTCGACCGCAGCCTCGACCGGTTTGCCGGCATGCCGGCGCCGCTGCGCTGGGGGGTGCTCGCGATGACGACCGCCGGCGTGCTGCTGTCGGTGGTCTACATCTTCGGCATCGTGCCGTTGCTGGACGTCACCTACTACTTCCTGCTGATGGCCGCGTTCCTGCCGATCGGGTTCCTGTTCATGCCGGCGTACAAGGGGGAACGCGGGGTCGGGCTGTTCAGCCTGCTGCCGGCTGCGGCCACCCTGGGTTTGACGCTGTTCCTGGCGTTCAAGTCGGGCTCCATGGTCTACCAGACCTGGGTGCCGGTGAGCGAGCCCTGGCAACTCTGGGTCGGCGCGGCGATGTTCGTGCTCATCCTCGATGCGGCGCGCCGCTCGGGCGGGCTCGTCTTCCTGGTCATCGTCATCCTGCTCGGGCTGTATCCGATCTATGCCGACTACATGCCCGGCATGTTCTGGGGCCCGCCGACCACGCTGGCGCGGACGATCGCGTTCAACGTCTACTCGGCCGATGCGCTGCTCGGCGTCGTCACGAGGGTGGTGGGCGAGACGATCATCGGTTTCCTGATCCTGGCCGCGCTGCTCGTGGCGACCGGCGCCGCCGACTTCTTCCTGCGCCTGGCCATGGCGCTGATGGGCGGCGCACGCGGCGGGCCGGCCAAGGTGGCGGTGCTGGCGAGCGGATTCTTCGGCAGCCTGAGCGGCAGCATCTTCGGCAACGTGGTCAGTACCGGATCGGTGACGATTCCGGCGATGAAGCGCGCAGGCTTTCCAGCGCACTATGCCGGCGCGCTGGAGGCCTGTGCCTCCACCGGCGGCATGCTCATGCCGCCGGTGATGGGGGCCGTGGCCTTCATCATGGCCGACTTCACGAATACCGATTACGGCGTCATCGTGATGGCGGCCATCATTCCGAGCGTGTTGTATTACGTGGGGCTGTATTTCCACGTCGAAGGTTACGCGTCCAAGGCCGGCATGGTCGGCACCGCGCGCACTGAACTGCCCAAGGTGCGCGACACGCTGGCCGAGGGCTGGCCCTTCCTGAGCGTGCTGGCCTTCCTGGTCTGGGGCCTGGTCTTCATGCGCTGGGAACGCCTGACGCCGTACTACGCATCGGCCCTGCTGATCGCGCTCACCTTCCTGAAGAAGGACCTGCGCATCGACGCGCGGCGCCTGCGCGCCATGCTGCTCGAAGCGGCCAAGTTGTTGAGCCAGACGACGGCGCTGCTGCTGCCCACGAGTTTCATCCTCGGCGGCCTGATGGCCACGGGTGTGGCGCCGTCGATCGCGGCCGCGCTGGTCCAGATGGGCGGCTCGAACGTGGTGCCCATCCTCGCCATCGGGATCGGCGTGTGCATGATCTTCGGCATGCTCGGCCTGATCGTGGCCGCCTACCTGATGCTCGCACTCACGCTGGCGCCGGCACTCGAGCAGGTGGCGCACCTCAACGTGCTGGCGATCCATCTGTTCATCGCCTACTACGCGACCCTCGCGGCCATCACGCCGCCGGTGGCGCTGGCGGCCTTCCTGGCGTCTCGCATCAGCGATTCGGACCCCATCAAGACCAGCATGCACGCGGCCCGGCTCGGCATCGTGCTTTATTTCATCCCGATCTTCTTCCTCTTCGAGCCGGCACTCATCCTGCAGGGCAAGTGGACCGACACGGTGATCTGGGTCGGCTTCAACATCGTGGCGATCATCGTCATCGCGGGGGCCTCCGAAGGCTTTCTGCTGCGCTTCGGCCTTCTGCGATGGTGGGCGCGCATCGTGCTCTTCGCCGCCGGGTTGCTCATCGGGTTCCCGGAGTGGAAATCCACCGTCGCCGGTTGTCTGATGGTGGCGGTGGTGGTCGCGTTGCGTCGGTTCTCGCAAGGGCTGCCGGCCATCCGCACGGTCGGGGCGCCGGCGCCTGTCGGGCCGGCCGGCAGTTGACGCCGCCCTGACCGGGCACTGACCGGCGGCCGTCCGACCGCGGTCAAACGCCGGCGGCCGCGCGGACGGCCACCGTGGGTCTATGCCATGGCGGGGCTGGCCTTGACCACCAGGCCGGCAATGACGACCGGGTCGATCAACTGCACCAACACCTCGTCTTGAGGCCCGTTCGCGCCCGAGGCACCCACGCGCAGCAGGCCGTCCAGCGCCGGAGCGTGTGACCTCATCGCGCCCGGCACGGCCTGGATGTGCTCGGGGCAAATGTCCAGCACCGTGGACACATGGTCGACCAGCAGGCCGATGCGGGGCCGAGGCGGCTGCCCCTCGCCCGCCAGCACCAGCACCACGCCATCGCTTGCGCGCGCCGCATGCTTGACGCCGAAGATTCGCCGTGCGCAGACCACCGGTATCACCCGCGTATCTCGACCGTCGGGCACCTCCAGCAGACCCAGACCATGGGCAGAACCGACCGGCGTGGGGATCAGTCCGTCTCGCGGGCGGGCCTCGATCACCGAGTTCGCCGGTACGGCGAATCGGCCGGCGCCCACGTGGAACATCGCAAACTCTCGGTGGCCGGTCCGGTCTTTCGACGGCAGCGGGCCCAGTGCGACATCGTGATGCGCCACGCGGCGACGCTCCACGCCGCCAAGGCGCAGTGCCACGACCGCCTGCACCCGGTTGTCGTAGCCATCGCTGCGCTTGAATTCGCGGTAGCCGATGCCGCGGGTCCGTGCAACGGCGTACTGTGTCCCCAGGTGCTCGGCGACCCCGGATGGCCCGAACGGCAAGATGTCACCCGGAGTCCAGCGATCGTCGGTGCACGAGATGACGCGGCCGTCAGCGTCGACGAAGGCGGCGACCCCCGATTGACCCGCCAGCACATCGGTCAGCATCGCGCGCAACTCGCGCTCGGCATGGAACACGATCGCGATACCGCCGACGACGGCGCCGCCGTGTTGTGCCCGAACGGTTGCGAGGTAGACATAGGTCGGCTGGCTGTCGGCCAGCGGCGACGCCGCAAAGGGGGTCACTGCATATTGTTGTGAATCCTTGAGATCGGCGACCGCCTTCAGCAGTGCCGGCTCGACGCTGCGACCCGCCAGCGGTTCGTCATGCGCGTCGTTGGAAACGCCGCGGATCGTGCCTTCGATATCGAAGACGACCAACCTGCTGTACACCGTGTACAGACTGTTGATGTGGGCGAGCACGGCGTTCAGTTCGCGCGTGCCTTCCGGGCTGGGCGGTCCGGCCAGCACACGCTGCACCACCGGCGACAGCGCCCACCAACGGCAATCATTGGCCCGTTCGTAAAGGTTGCGGTCCATGATGTCGGCGGCCAACCGCGAAAGCTCGTGTGCCTGGTGTTGTGCGCGGCCCAGCGAACTGCGATACAGGTCCCGAATGGCCACCGCGACCCGGTCGCGTGTGCGGGACCCCGCCTCGTTCACCTGCGTCAACAGCGCCTTCAGCCTCGATTGCGCGCCAGCCTGTGTGCCCGCGACCAGGCGGCCGTTCCAGACGACGCGGCGCAGGTCGCTGTTGATCGCGTCGGCCTCGCACTGGATGCGTGCCAGTTCCTCGTTGTCCAACGACAGCGCGCGCAGATCGTCGATCGCGTCGTGCTTGCTGCGAAAGGCCGTCAGCAGCGACACCATGGCGTGCGCACGCCAGCCCGCGGGCCCCTGGTAGCCCTGATAGCCATGTGTGCCGCGGGTCACGCTGAGGTATTCGCGTCCCGCAAACACGGTCAGGGCGACATCCCCGTCCGGCGCCGTCTGCACGCTGGCGCCCAGCGGTACGTGGGTTTCGTCATTGCTGGCGATCACGCGGTCATGGCCATCCAGCAACACCAGCGCCACCTGCCGCCGGGCATCCACCACGCCCGAAAAGATCTGCTCCAGTTCGTCCGCATTGCGAAAGCGCAAGACCAGCACGCCGATGGCACGCCCACCGATGTCCGTCACGCGATGCGCATACAACAGCGCCGGCGTCAGCCCGGTGCCCAGATCGCTGGGGGCGAAGCGCTCGCAATAGGCCGAACTCGACAGCGCCTGGGCAACGACCGGATCCTGACTTCGCTCGATGGCGTTCGAGTCGTCCAGCCTGGCCAACACCTGGCCCTCCGTATCGAGCACGACGATGTCCTCATAGACCGTATATTTCGCGCGATATTCGGCCAGGCGCTGCACGAAGGCAGGCCGCTGCGCCTGGCGCGCTTCCCGGCTCGCGCCGCAGAAACTGCGCAAGACGTCATCGGTGGCGAGGAACCCGACGTCGGCAGTGCGCTCGTACAGGTTGCGCACCAGGATGTCGATCGTGCACTGCGCTGTCGAGGCCAGCTCGTCGCGCAGTTCGGCCAGGCTCTCCTGGCCCAGTTGCTCCACCAGTTGAGCCTGCAACGCCGCGAAGCGTACGCGGGTATGCGTCAACATCGGCAGGATGGTCTGCGCCTCGTCGGGACAGCTGATGGCCGAACTGGCTTCGATCATCTGCCAAAGCAAGCTCAGGTCGCGCAGGTCGCGTTCGGCACCCTGAACGCGGCGCATGTGGGGAATCAGGTCGTCGACGATGGACATGGAGGGGCCGCGGGGATGGGGTACTCCGGTCAGCGTAAGTCAATGCCACTCCCGGAATCGACCGATCAGACGAGGAGTTGCCCGCCAACTCGGACCACGCCTGCCTCGATGCACCCGACGTACCGCGGCCGCAGGCGGGGCGCGCGCCCGGTGGGGCCTCTCCATGTCCGGCCGCGGGCCTTCGAATTTGCGCTTGGAGGCGACCGACCACGAACGCCGTCGAGCGGTGGCGCCAGCCTGACGTCAGAAACCGTGCGCCTCCTGGCCCGGCGTACCGGCCCTGTCAACAACAGCGCCTGTCGATGCGGAGTTTGGCCACGGCCACCCCGCGAATGCGGGGGTCGTTCGGAGGCGTTGTCATGCGTTTCGCGCGCAACTTTAATTTTGCGGCGTCGATTAATGCATACGATCGGCGCTCGCGGAAATCCGAACGCGACAGAACGTCCCTGGAGCCGCTGATTGGCAGGCGCCGAGGTCGGGGGAATCCATGGCAGGAGCGGCAATTTCCTGGTGCCGTGTCCGAAGATGCCGGCGTAGTCGTCGGTGACCTCAGGCAGTGACCAACCGTCAGCTGGAGCTGCGCCATGCAGTGGATCCGCCTTCTCGTCGCGCGTCTCGACCAATCGCGCCGTGCGCGCCTGAAACGGCCTGAGCGGGCCGAGCGCCGTCCGTCGATCGCGCTCGAGTCGATGGAGCCGCGGCTGCTGCTCTCGGCCACGGCGCAGCTCGCCGGCGACGGCGTGCTCACGGTGACAGGCGATGCGCTGGCGAACAACGTGCTCGTCACGCAGTCCGACACGGGCACCGACAGCATCAGCGTGGATCTCGCGTTGGATGGCGCCGCGGCGATCACCTACGTCGGCGTCAAGCAGATCGCCTTCAACCTCGGCGGCGGCAACGACCTGATCGTGCTCGGCAGCAACCTGGAGGTCGACGCGACCATCGACGGCGGCAGCGGCGACGACACCATCTTCGGCGCCAACGTCGACACCGACTGGTACCTGTCCGGCGTGGGTGCCGGCATCGTGGCCGACATCGCCTTCACCGGGGTCGAGCATCTGGTCGGCGGCACGGCCTCGGACAACTTCAAGATCGACCTCGGGCCGGATCTCGCCGGCACCGTAGGCGCCGATGTCAGCGGCGGCGGCGGCGACGACGCGCTCGTCGCGGACAACGTCGTCAACACGTGGCTGATCGACGGTGCCGGCGCCGGCACGCTGGGCGGCGTCACCTTTGCGCAGATCGAGAACCTGTCCGGCGGGACCTCGAGCGATACGTTTTCGTTCGTCGGCGCCGGGTCCGTGGCCGGTGTCGTCGAAGGCGGCGGCGACGAGGACGGCGCGGATCCGGTGGCCGTCGACACGCTCGACTTTTCGGCGCTGGCGGGACCGGTCAATGTCGACCTGGCCGCGCTCACGGCGAGCCGCCTGGGCCGCTTCACCGACATCGACAGCGTCGTTGGCAGCCTGTCGGCCACCGACGTGCTGGCCGGCCCGGATGCGGCGAGCGTGCCCTGGTCGATCACGAAGGCGAACGAGGGCATCGTCGGCGGCGTGGCGTTCCAGGGATTCGAGAACCTCAGCGGCGCGGCGGACAACGCCGACGTGTTCGTGCTCGAGAAGAATGCCGACGGCACCGGCAGCGTGTCGGGCACGCTGAGCGGCGGCAGCGGCGGCAGCGATGCGCTGATCATCCGCAACAGCGACACCGAGGGGGCGGTCGTCAACGTGAATGCGGCCGACAGCGCCGGCAGCATCACGCTGTACGGCCGCACGGTGGCCTACGCCGGCATGGACCCGCAGCAGTTCTACAACGGCGATCCGCAAAAGCCCGTCGTGGCCGGCAGTGTGGGGGCGGACCACATCCGGGTGTATGCCGGCGCCGACGGTTCGCTGAACGTCGGCTTCCAGGGGCTGGGTTTCTACAGCGTCTTGAGCGGGGTGACGACGGGTGCGATCACCTTCACGCCGGTCCAGGTGTCCACGATGCAGTCGCTGCGCATCGAGGGCCGCGATGGCGCCGATACGGTGACCGTGGAGTCGCTGCCTTCAGGGTTTACCGGCGCGCTCAACATCTACGGCAGCCGCCTGCCCATCGTGACCTCGCTGGCGCCCGTGCCCGAGGAAGACCCGTTCAACGACACCGTCGTCTTCAGCGGCAACATCCGTGCGTCGGCGCTCGATATCTGGGCGGACACGATCAAGGTGAACCCCGGCGTGCAGATCGACGCGACCGACGGCGGCGACGGTTTCATCGTCTTCCGCGCGCGCCTGTCCGGCATCGCCGAGCTCGAGAACCTGTTGCCCGGGTTCGGCACCGACCGCAAGGTGGACATCTCCATCGGAGCCAACGCGAAGGTCAATTCCGACAGCGTCTACCTGATCGCCGAAGCCGACGACAAGAGCATCGCCGACCTGGCCGGCGTGCCGAAGGAAGTCGACAAGTTCGTCATCGGGCCGCTCGTCGGCCAGATCGAGGGCCTGGTCGCGATGCCGGTCAAGGTGCTGGTGAAGAACTCGACCGCCGCCATCACGATCGGCGACCATGCCGAGGTCAACGGGCTGGCCGGCACGGTGGGCATCTATGCCACGGCGGGCGCGAATGCGTCGGGCAAGTCGAGCAGCAGCCTGATCTCGATCGGCTATGCACAGGCCACGGCCAAGGCGACGATCGACATCCAGGCCGGCGCCAGGATCAACGCCGGCGACGCGGTCGTCGTCACGTCCACCGGCAATGCCACGGCGGCGATGAGCGCCGATACCAACCGCGAGCTGGGCAGCACGCCGAACCCGGGCAAGGCGCAGATCGCGCTGTCGCTCGCGGTGGGTTATGCCGACGTCACGTCGACCGTCAACGTGGCCAAGGGCGCAGAGATCATCGGCGGCAAGACTGCCAACGTCGACGCCAAGGGCGGCGTCAAGTCGGCGGCCGAGTCCAAGTCCGGCATCTTCGCCACCGGCCTCGCTGGCGTGGCACTGTCCTTCGAGATTTCCAAGGCCGAGATCCACAACACCGTCGACGGAACGATCAAGGCGCTGGCCAAGGACGGCTACACCGTCAAGATCGAGATCGATCCCACCGTCAAGGCGACCGATTTCAAGAGCGACCAGACCGTCGCCGGGGTCAGGCAGGGGCAGACCGTCGAACTGGTCCGCCCGCAAGGCGACCTCGACCCCGGAACCTTCTACAAGTACCTCGGGGCGGATACCGCAGGCTCGGTGGTGCTCGCGTCGCAGGACTATGCCGATGCGGCGCTGTGGGAAGCGACCACGCCGAATGCCGGCTACGTCGACTTCAACCTCGACACCGTGCGCGAAAGCAGTGCGCCGGCAGCCGGCGGGCTGAAGTCCGGCGACGTCGTGCACCTGGCCGCGGCCAAGAACGGGTTCGCGGCCGGGTCGTACCTGCGCTACATCGGCAACGACGTCGCCGGGTCGGTGGACCTGTCCAGCCAGAACTACGCCGACACCAGCCTGTGGCGCCACAAGCCGGGCTACGTCAATGCAGCCGGCGACCGCATCTTCGTCGGCCCGAACGCGCTTGTCACCGAAGACGTCATCAACTACACCAACCGCCGCGGCAACAGCATCGGCGGCCTGGTCGACGGCCGCGACTACTACGTCATCGCGGTCGGCGACGGCTGGATCAAGCTGGCCGATACCCAGGGCCAGGCGCTGCGCGCCGGCCTCGGCGAGGCCTACCACGCGGGCAACGTGATCGACCTGCGGCCCGACGGCTCCGGCCTGCCGCCGACGGACGTGAACAAGCTGACCTTCGGCAGCGCCGACGTGAACGGCGCCAGCGACCAGGTCACGCTGAAGCGCAACGGTGCCACGGTCTTCAATACGTTCGAGCTCGGCCAGGCCGTCGTCTACAAGGCCGGGCCGGGCGGCGCGGTCACGGGCCTCGTCGACGGCGGCACGTACTACGTCGTCGCGACGACGGCGCAGGACAACCTGCAGGGCAACAGCCGTTTCGCCGACGAGCAGGTCATCCGCCTGGCCGAAAGCGAGAACGAATCGCGTGCGGGGGTCTACATCGACATCGGCAAGCCGGTGGGTGACGGCCACTCGCTGATCGCCAAGCACGTGCTCGACTCCGGCTTCGCCACCGGCATCGGCGTGACCGCGCAGTTGAAGGCCGAGAACAAGGCCGCGGCCGAGGCCGGGCTGAAGAGCGCCGACGACCCCGACGAGCCGAAGAGCAAATGGGGCAAGTTCAAGGAAGCGGTCGGCACCAACGCGGTCGACTCGCTGGTGCAGGGCGCCACCAAGGGCTACCGCGACAAGATCGGCAATACCAAGTCCGGCGCATCGAGCAACATCAACGTCGCCGGCTCGCTGGCCGTCATCTACGCCGACCACCACGTGACGACCGACATCCTGTCCGATGCGGTGCTGAAGTCGAACGAGGACCTCGAGGTGCGCGCCACCATCGCGCAGAAGTACGAGCTCGGCGCCGAGAGCAGTACCGAGCCGCAGGAGCCCACGAAGGACAAGAACGGCAACGACGTGGCCAAGAAGGGCGCCGAGAACAGCGTCAGCGTGGCCGTCAGCGTGGCGGTGATCAACAACGACGCGGTCGCCACCGTGCATGGCAACGACGGCGTCGCCGGCGCGCCACGCGCCAGGCTCGACGGCCTGCGCGCCACGCGTGTGATTTCCGACGTCAGCTACCCGTTCAACCAACGTCTGGACACCTTCCTGCCGCTGTCGTGGGGCGAGCTCACGGACTCGGTGCGCAACGAGGGCGCGGGCGCCATCACCAAGTACCTGAATACGAATCTCGGTTTCAAGGACGCCTTCTTCAACACCTGGACCACCGCCAGTTCGACGGCCGAGAAGGTTGGCATTGCCGGCTCGGTCAGCGTGCTCGTCTTCCACAACGTGTCCGAGGCCGTGGTGAAGGGCGGCGTGCAGATCAACCAGGACGCGGCCTGGCGCGACGACGCGCTGAACCCGCACGCCAACCAGGCCGTGA
The DNA here is from genome assembly GCA_024641945.1 of Rubrivivax sp. Classification (GTDB taxonomy): domain Bacteria; phylum Pseudomonadota; class Gammaproteobacteria; order Burkholderiales; family Burkholderiaceae_C; genus Rubrivivax. The sequence goes on from JAHECD010000074.1 coordinate 21,156, forward strand.
ACCGGGCCGACCTCAATTCGGGCGACGGCAAGGGCGAGCAGGTGGTCTCGGTGGAGGCCACCAACTACCAGCAGACGATCAACATGACGGGCGTGTTCTCGCTGCCCGACCTGCCCGACATCGACCCGACGGACGCGCAGGCGACGAAGAAGAATTTCGCCAAGTTCGGCAAGACGACCAAGGACGGCGTCTGGGGCACCGGCGGCGAGCGCGGCGGCGCCGGCGGCGCGGTCTTCATCGGCGTGCAGGACAACACGACCCACGCCATCGTCGAGGGCGGCGCCCAGGTGCGCAGCGGGCTGGACGGCGGCTTCAACATGAAGGCGGAGGAGGCGCTGCTCAACGTCCATCTGGCGCAATCGGCCGCCAAGGGCGGCGGTTTTGCGATCGCCGGCACCGTGCTGTATGCCGGGCAGACGAGCGACACCCTTGCGCAACTCGGTGCGGGCGCTTTCGTGCAGGGGCGCGACGCGCGGCTGTATGCGGGCGACCTGGGCACGACCGCCACGTGGGCCGGCGGCATCGCCAAGGGCGAGTCGCTCGGCGTGGGCATCTCGGTGGCCGTCAACGACATCCACCGCTCCACGCAGGCACTGATCGGCAACGAGACGGTGACAGCCGGCACGCCGTTGCGCGCAGCGACGCAGATCGACGTCGCGGGCGGCGTGCGCACGCTGGCGCGAGTCAGCGGCGATGTCTGGGCCTTCACCATCGCCGGCGCGGTGGTGACCGAAGAGAAGAAGAAGGACGACGCCACCGCCACCGGCGGCGCGCAGGACGTGACGAGCAGCCTGTCGCTCGACGGCGCTTTCAAGGGCGCGACGGGCGAGCAGCAGACCGACGCGCGCAAGGACGGTGCCCAGACCGGCATCGCCGTGGCCGCGGCGGCCTCGGTGAACCTGATCGACGACACCACGACGTCGCGCGTGGCCGATGCCGGCACCGTCAAGGCCGCCTCGCTCGCGGTCGACGCCGAGAACGATGTCGGCGTCGTGGCCGCCACGGGCGGCCTGGCGGTGGTCAACGGCAAGAGTGGCGACACCTCGGTGGCGCTCGCCGGGGCCTTCAGCTACAACGAACTCGCGGCCCACACCACGGCCGAGGTGCAGGACACCACGCTGATGCTCGGCGACGGCAGCGCCGCCGATGCGCTGGGCGTGCACGCGCTGGCCAGCGGCAGCATCTTCGCGCTTGCGGCCGGCGGGGCCGGCGCCAAGGCATCGGGCGACAGCAGCAGCACCAGCGGCTCGAAGGCGTTCTCGCTCGCCGGGTCGGTCTCGGTCAACCTCATCGGCGGCGATACGGCCGCCGCACTGCGCTACAGCCCGGTGCTGCTCGATGGCGGCCATGCCCGGGTGAAGGCCGAAGACCGTGCCGGCATCTTCGCGATCGCCGGCGCGCTGTCCGCATCGATCGCCAAGGGCGATTCGGGCTCGTCGACCGCGCTGGCCGCGGGCGTGGCCATCGCGGTCAACCGGATCTCCACCAATGCCAGCGCGCTGGTCGATCGCTCGAACGTGGCCTGGGCCGCGGGAACGACCGGCGACTTTTCGGTCGTGGCCGTCAACGCACGCAGCATCGGCGCGTATACGGTGGGCGGTGCCGTGAGTGCCGCGTCGGGCTCCGAAGGCAAGGGCGTGGCGGGCGCCGGCGCGGGCTCGGGCTCGGTCAACCAGATCCTCGGCGACACCACGGCGTCGATCCGCAACAGCACCGTCGTGGTGCCGGGCTCGGTGAGCGTGAGCGCATCCGACACGTCCCGCATCAGCGCCGGCGCGGGGGCCGTTGCGGTGGCGTTCGCCAAGTCGGGCGAAAACTCGGCCGCCGCGGCCGCCGTGGGCGGCGCCTTTGCCGTCAACAACATCGGTGCCGACGGCGACAGCAACGACGTCCTGGCCGAGATCGATGGCTCGCAGGTCACCGCGGCGGGCGACATCACGGTGGACGCCGTCACGATGGCGTCCATCATCGGCGTGGGCATCGGTGCGTCCGGCAGCGTCAGCAACTCGGGCGAGAGTTCGGCGCTGGCCGTCAGCCTGGCCGGCTCGGTGGGCGTGAACAAGATCCGCAACAAGACGCAGGCGCGCGTGCGCCAGGCCAGCACCTTGTCGAGCAGCACGGGTGCCGTCAGCGTGACGGCGGACGACCAGTCCCAGATCGAATCGGTCGCCGGCGTCGCGGCGCTGTCGATCTCGGTGGCGCAGAGCACGGCAATCGCCGTGGGCCTGGGCCTGTCGCTGACGATCAACGATATCCAGAATACGACGCAGGCATCGATCGACGACTCCGGCGTCGCGACCGGCGGCGCGGTCACGGTGGCCGCGCACAGCGCGGCCGCGATCAACTCGCTCGGGTTCGGCTTCGCCGTCGGCGTGGCGATCAGCGAGGACGCGTCGGCGATTGCCGTCAACGCCACCGGCGCGCTGAGCTTCAACGCCATCCACAACACGGTCGACGCGCGCATCGGCAATTCCACCGCCGCTGGCACGGCCACCGTCGCGGCCGGCAGCGTGAGTGTCACGGCAAGCGACGACTCGGCGATCCAGGCGCGCGCCATCGCCGGCGCGGCCAGCATCTCGGGCACCACGAGCGAGGCCTCGATCGCGGTCAGCATCGGGCTGGCGCTGGCGCACAACCGGATCGAGAAGGACGTCACTGCCACGATCGTCAACGTGTCCAGCGTGCTCACGCACGGGGGCGACATCGTCGTCAGTGCGCACGACGGGGCGCAGATCAAGGTGCTGTCGGTGGCGGCCGCTGCGGCCGTCGCGATCGGCGAGCACGGCGTCGGCGTGGCCGGCGGCGCATCGGAATCGACCAACGTGATCCTGGCGCGCACCAACGCGACGATCGAGAACAGCACGCTCGGCAGCGCCGCGCAGCCGATCGGCGCGGTGCACCTCGAGGCCATCAGCACGGCCAGCATCGACGCCACGGTCGCCGGTGTCGCGGTGGCGGTCGGCGTGGGCGACGACGGTGCCGGTGTCGGCGTGGCCGTGGGCATCGCGGTGGCACGCAACTACATCGGCTGGGACCCGGAGGGCACCGATGCGCCGTCCGACCACGACAACATCACGTTCGATGCCGACGGCCGGCGCCACGCCACGCTGGTGGGCGCGCTGACGCCGCCGAACGGCACGACCCACGCACCCGGCACGCGGGTGCAGATCGCCGAAGGCGCGCTCAAGGGCGACGTGTACGAATACGTCGGCCCGGCGCTGAGCGACAGCGACCCCGCCAAGCCCGGCAACCAGCCGATCGACCTGAGCACGCAGCAGTACCGCGACTCGAGCCTGTGGCGGCAGGTGAACTACCGCAACCCGGATGCCGTGCAGTCGCGTGTGCAGGCCACGCTGCTGGATTCGAGTCTGCATGCCGCGGGCGGGTTGACCATCGATGCCCACGCCACCGAGCGCATCGACGCGATCGTGATCGCGGTGGCGGCCGGCATCGGCGGCGGCGAGGCGGTGGGTGTCGGCGTCGCCGGCGCGGGTGTGTATGCCGAGAACAAGATCAAGACCGACATCCTGGCCTCGATCGACGGCGACGGCGCCGCCGGCGTCACGGCGGCGAGCGTGCATATCGCCGCCGACGATTCCTCCATCATCAATTCGGTCGCCGGCGCGGCGGCGATCTCGGCCGGCTTCGGCGAGACCGCGGGCGTGGCGGTGTCGGTCGGCCTGTCGCTGGCCTTCAACGAGATCGGCAACAACGTCGAGGCCTTCGTTCGCAATGCCGACCAGGGGCTCACCACGACGACCGGCGGCGTGACGATCACGGCCGATGCGCTCGGCGGCAAGCTCTTCGCCTTCGACCCGTCGTCGCCGGTCACCGCCGAACTGCTCGACAACCTGGGCAAGGCCGACGCCGACAACCCGAACGATCCGACCGTGATCGCGAGCAGCGTCGACAACCCCGACGACCCGAAGGACGACCACGTCAACGAGGCGCGGCAGGACCTGCTCGGCGACCAGGCGCGCCTGGCCCAGCTGCGCGCGGCGATGAATGCCGGGTTGGCGGCGCGTGGTCTCGACCCGCTGGCGCAGACCGACGTGCTCGCGTCCGATGCACTGAACACCGAAACCGGCCATTCGGCCATCGCCGAGATCGTCGGCACCCACCAGCTGGGATTCCGCGGCGAGCATGGTTATGCCACCGGCGACAAGGTGCACTACACCCACGCCGGCGGCACCGCCATCGGCGGCTTGGCCACCGGCGACTATTTCGTCATCCGCGTCGACGCCAAGCATGTCAGCCTGGCGCACACCGAGGCCGAGGCGAAGGCGGGGACCGCGATCGCATTGACCGCGCCCGCCGGCGGGCTGGACGGGCAGGGCCTGCGCAAGCTGTGGGAGCTCGACTATGGCGCCACGGTGAAGGTGCCGGCCGGTTATGCGCAGGGCGGCGGCGATCCGACGCTCGACCGCGTGTACCAGTACATCGGATCGACGCCGCTGGGCTACGACACCGCGCACGGGGTCGACCTTTCGGCCGAGGACTACACGTCGTCGCGCTGGCTGCGGCTCGACAAGCTGCGCGTGTCGACCGAGATCGAGGGCCATCGCTGGGCGGTCGTGGCGCCGGACGGCAAGTCCTACGTGCTCGAACTCGACGCGGCGACGGGCCGCGTCGGCGTCGCGCGCA
>JAHECD010000173.1 GCA_024641945.1 Rubrivivax sp.
GTGAGCGTGTTGACGCGGTCCAGTAGAAACGGGGTCAGCAGCGCGCCATCGACGTGCTGTTCTTGCGCCTCGTAGAGAGCCTGGCCGATCGCGTGGTCGATCTGCTCGGGCGCGATCTCGTATTCGGGCGGCACCGGGTTGGCGACGACCACGCCGCCCGCCAGGCCCGCGCCCCACTTCGCCCGCAGCACCGAAGCGATCTCGGCGGGCGTGTCGAGGCGTCGGTCGAGCGGAAGGCCGCTCGCGCGCGACCAGAAGGCCGGCAACTCGTCGGTGCGGTAACCGATCACCGGCACGCCGTGGGTCTCGAGATATTCGAGCGTGAGCTTCAGGTCGAGGACCGCCTTGGCGCCCGCACACACCACCGCCACCGACGTGCGGGCGAGCTCCTGCAGATCGGCCGAAATGTCGAAGCTCGTCTCGGCACCGCGGTGCACGCCACCGATGCCGCCGGTGGCGAAGATTCGGATGCCGGCAAGCGCCGCCACGATCATCGTGGCGGCCACCGTCGTCGCCCCCGTTTCTCCCGCGGCGAGCAGAAAGGGCATGTCGCGCCGGCTCGCCTTGTGCACCGCCGGCCCCTTGTGTGCGAGCGCCTCGATCTGCGCCCGCGCAAGCCCCGCCTTCAGCCGCCCGTCGACGATGGCCACCGTCGCCGGCACGGCCCCGTGCGCGCGAATTTCAGCCTCGACACGCAGTGCGGTCTCCAGATTCCGAGGCCATGGCATGCCGTGGCTGATGATGGTCGACTCGAGCGCCACCACGGGCCTTCCCGCGGCGAGCGCGGTAGCCACCTCCGGGGCGATGTCGAGCAGGTCCGTCGGCGGGCGCTTGGTCATGCCCACAGGATAATCCGCCCGTGCTTTCGATCGCCCGCCTGCCGCTGTACCTCGACCTCATCCGCTGGGACCGCCCGGCCGGCTGGCTGCTGCTGCTGTGGCCCACGTTGAGCGCCCTGTGGATCGCGGACGACGGCTTCCCCGGCTGGCACCTGCTCACGGTGTTCGTGCTCGGCACGGTGCTGATGCGCAGTGCAGGCTGCTGCATCAACGACGTGGCCGACCGCGAATTCGACAAACACGTCAAGCGCACGGCGCAGCGCCCGGTCACGAGCGGCGCGGTGCCGGTGACCGAGGCGCTTGCGCTGGGCGCGCTGCTCGCGCTGGCGGCCTTCGGGCTCGTGCTGACGACGAACCCACCGACCATCCTGTTGTCGTTTGCGGGCCTGGTGATCACGCTCGCCTACCCCTACGCCAAGCGGGTCGTCTCGATGCCTCAGGCCGTGCTGGGCGTGGCCTTCAGCTTCGGCATCCCGATGGCCTTTGCCGCCGTGCTCGGCGGCACGGAGTGGAGCGTCGCGGCCATCCAGGCGTCCGTGCCACCACACGCCTGGTGGCTGCTGGCCGGCAATCTGTTCTGGGTGCTCGCCTACGACACCGAGTACGCGATGGTGGACCGCGACGACGACACGCGCATCGGCATGAAGACGTCCGCCATCACGCTCGGTCGCTACGACGTGCCGATGGTGATGGTGTTCTATGCGCTGTACCTGGCCTCGTGGACGATGCTCGGGCGCCTGCTCGGGCTCGGACTGTTCTTCGTGCTGGGCATCGGGGTGGCGGCCGTGCAAGCGCTGTGGCACTACACGCTGATCCGCGATCGCTCGCGCGAAGGCTGCTTCAAGGCCTTCCGGCAGAACCACTGGCTCGGCCTGGCCGTCTTTGCCGGCGTGGCGCTCGACCTCGGCCTGCGCTACTAGGGCGCGGCGCCGCCAGCCCTAACGCCCGAGTTCCTCGGCGCGCCGGCGCGCTGCGTGCAGCGCCTGCACGAAGGCCGCCTTCACGCCGCCCGACTCCATCGACACGAGTGCGGCGTGTGTGGTGCCGCCCTTGGACGTGACACGTTCGCGAAGGACGGCCGGCGACTCGTCGGACTGCATCGCCAGCGCCGCGGCGCCAGCGAAAGTCTCCTGCGCCAGGCGGCGGGCCTGTTCGGGCGGCAGGCCCATCTCGGTCCCGGCCTGCTCCATCGCCTCGATGAAATAGAACACATAGGCCGGGCCCGACCCCGACAGCGCGGTCACGGCGTCCAGATCGGCCTCGCTGTCGACCCACAACGTGCTGCCCGTCGGCCCGAGCACCTGCTCGGCACGCAGGCGCTCGCCGGTATTCACCGCGGGCGTGGCAAAGAGCCCGGCAATCCCGCGCCCGATGAGCGCCGGTGTATTGGGCATCGCCCGCACGACTCGGTCGCTGCCAGTGGCCGCCGCGATCGCCGCGCAACGGATGCCCGCCATGATGCTGAGCTGCAGCGCCGACTCGACAAGCCTGCCGCAGGCACCGGCCGCTTCGGCGAATATCTGCGGCTTGACGGCCCAGACCACCAGCGAGGCCCGTGCCAGCGTCTCGTCGGGCGCCGCCAGCGCGTCGATGCCGAATTCCGCGCGCAGCCTTTCGCGTTGCGGCTCGAACGGCTCGACGACGATGAACGACGCGGCCGGTGTGCCGCCCCGGATCAGACCCCCGAGGATGGCGCTGGCCATGTTGCCACCGCCGATGAAGGCGATGGCGGCGGCAACGGTGTTGGAAGCGGCTCCGTGGCTCATGTGGCCAGTGTAGGACCTCGGCACGACGCCTCCCACCGACCGCCAAACGGCGCGTGTTTGACGATGCGCAGAGTGCAGGCCGGCCCCCTGCCTCTACATTGCGCAGCGCTGCCATGATGGCGCGGGCCACGAGGCCGCGGCCCGGAGCGCGGCCCGCTCAGCGCCAAAGGAGATGCCGTGAGTTCGTTCCTGTCCTATGTGAACCCGACCGCCGACAGCCCATGGGGCACGTACCTCGCGCAGGTCGACCGGGTCATCCCGTACCTGGGGCATCTGGGCCGCTGGGTCGGCATGCTCAAGTGCCCGAAGCGCGCGCTGATCGTCGATGTGCCGATCGAGCTCGACAACGGCACGGTCGCGCACTTCGAGGGCTACCGCGTCCAGCACTCGCTCACGCGCGGTCCGGGCAAGGGCGGCGTGCGTTTCCATCCCGACGTGACCCTCGAGGAGGTCATGGCACTGGCCGCCTGGATGAGCATCAAGAACGCCGCCGTGAACCTGCCGTTCGGAGGTGCCAAGGGCGGCATCCGCGTCGACCCGAAGCTGCTGTCGCGCCACGAGCTAGAGAAGCTCACGCGCCGCTACACGAGCGAGATCGGCATCATCATCGGGCCGCAGCAGGACATTCCGGCGCCGGACGTCAACACGAACGCCCAGATCATGGCGTGGATGATGGACACCTACTCGATGAACGTCGGTGCCACCGCCACCGGCGTCGTCACCGGAAAGCCGCTGCACTTGGGAGGCTCGCTCGGGCGCATCAAGGCCACGGGGCGGGGCGTCTTCGTCACCGGTCGCGAGGCGGCGCGCCGAATCTCACTGGACCTCGACGACGCCCGCGTGGCCGTGCAGGGGTTCGGCAACGTGGGCTCGGCAGCGGCCGAGCTCTTTGCCCAGGCGGGCGCGAAGATCGTGGCCGCCCAAGACCATAGCGGCACCATCTGCAACGCCAACGGGTTCGACTTGGCCGAGCTGATCCCGCATGTCAAGGCCACCGGCGGCGTGGCTGGCTTCATGGGCGGCGAGGCGATGGCCAACGAGGAATTCTGGGACGTGCCTTGCGAGATCATGATCCCGGCGGCACTCGAGGGCCAGCTCACCGCCGACCGCGCGCGCCGGCTGAAGGCACGCCTCGTGCTCGAAGGCGCCAACGGCCCGACGACGACCGGCGCCGACGACATCCTCACCGACCGTGGGGTGCTGGTGGTGCCGGACGTCATCTGCAATGCCGGCGGCGTGACGGTGAGCTACTTCGAATGGGTGCAGGACTTCTCGTCGTTCTTCTGGACCGAAGACGAGATCAACGTGCGCCTGGACAAGATCATGGTGGGCGCGCTGAAGAACATCTGGGAGACGGCCGATCGTCACAAGGTGAGCCTGCGCACGGCCACCTTTGCAGTGGCCTGCGAGCGCATCCTGCAAGCGCGTGACGCGCGCGGCCTCTATCCCTGACAGGGGCGCCTACGGCGCCGAGGCCGCCGACGCGACCGGCGCAGGCGCGGGCGCAACGGATGTGGCCGGCGTTGGCACGGGCGCGGCGGGTTTGGGCGGGGCCGCGACCGAATCCCCCTGCGCCGGCAGCGTCACGCCGGGGCCGAGGGGGATGTCCTGGGCCTGCACGACGCCGGTGATGAAGTACCGGGTATCGCCGAAGCACGTGGTGGGCAGGCCCACCTTCTCTTCGTAGTGCAGGCTCACCCGTTTGCCCATCTCGCGCATCAGCTTCTGCGCGACCTCCTCGTCCCGCACCGTGAAGAGAAATTTCTCCACCGTGGTGCCGGGCAGAGATACCAGCGCCAGCTCACCCTCCCAGGTCTTGCAGATCCAGCCCTTCTTCGACAGCTTCTGCACCCAGCCGGCGCGCTCGCCCGTGGAGTAACTCCAGTTCAGCGCGATGAAGAAGTAGAGCGCAGCCAGCAGGGCAGCAGCGACGAGGGCGGTGAGCAGGCGCAGCATGAAGAAGTCCGGTCGGGCAGTCGGGCGGTCGGGCCGTTTGGGGGGGCGTGCGGGACACTACGATAGCGGCCTGCACCACCGCATTCTCCCAAAGGAACCCGCCATGACCCGCCGGAAGCTCGTACTCGGTGCCGCGGCCACCGTGCTGATGGCCGCCAGCCTGCCCACTTCGGCCCAGCCGGCCTGGCCCACGCAGACCGTGAAGATCGTCGTGCCCACCGGGCCAGGCAGCTCGCTCGACCTCATCGTGCGGCTGTTGAGCGACAAGCTCGCGGCGCGTTGGGGCCAGCCGGTGGTGGTGGACAACAAACCCGGGGCCGGCGGCATGCTGGGGCTGGACCTGGCCGCCAAATCGACGGACGGCCACACCTTTGCCATCGGCTTCAACGGGCCGGTGGCGAACGCGCCTTTCCTCTACAAGAAGACGCCCTACGACCCGGCGAAAGACCTCCGCCCCATCGTCATGACGACGAGCCAGCCCAACGTGCTGGCCGTGAATGCCGAGAAGGTGCCGGCCAGGACCGTGGCCGAGTTCGCCGCCTGGGCCAAGGCGCAGGGTGGCAAGGCCAACTATTCGTCACTCGGCAACGGCAGTTCCGCCCACCTGACGATGGAGCTCTTCCTTTCCGAGGCCGGCGTGCAGGCCACGCACGTCCCGTTCAACGGCTCGCCGCCGGCGGCGATGGCGGTCGCGCAGGGCACCGCGGACGCCACGTTCATGGTGGCGCCGGCGCTGTTGCCACATGTGCAGAGCGGCAAGGTGCGTTTGCTCGCCGTGAGCAGCGAACAGCGGCTCGAAGCGCTGAAGGATGTGCCGACGCTCATGGAGTCGGGGTTCCCGGGCGTGCAGGCGCTCGCCTGGAACGGCTTCGTCGGGCCCGCGTCGATGCCCGATGCCGTGGTCGCGCGAATCAATGCCGACGTCAATGCGCTGCTTGCCGACGACGCCGTACGCAGTGCGATGGCCCGCAGCGGCCTCACCGTGGTCGGCGGCACCCCAGCCGATTTCAAGCGCGTGATCGATGCCGACGTCAAACGCTGGGGCCCGGTGATCACCCGCCTCGGCCTCAAACTCGACTGAAAGACCCCGAGATGAACGAACCCACCTCTGAATTGTCCTTCGACGTCACCGAGGCGGACTTCCGCCAGACCGTGCTCGAGCGCTCGCTCGAAGTGCCCGTGCTGGTGGACTGCTGGGCCCCCTGGTGCGGGCCGTGCCGCAACCTCAAGCCGGTGCTCGAGAAACTCGTGCAGGACTACGGCGGCCGCTTCCTGCTGGCCAAGCTGAATACCGACGAGGCGCCGCAGATCTCGGCCGCCTTGCAGATCCGCAGCATTCCGCTCGTGGTGCTGTTCGTCGGCGGCCGGCCGGTCGACCAGTTCATGGGCGCGCTGCCGGAGTCGCAGGTGCGCGCCTTTCTCGACAAGCACCTCGGCGAGCAGGTGTCGCCGATCGACGCCTTGCGAGAAGACGCCGCGCAGGCCGAGCCCGAGATCGCCGAGGCGATGCTGCGCGAAGGCCTGGAGCATGCACCCGGGCACCCGGCAGTCACCCTCGATCTGGCCGAACGGCTGGTGGCGCGCGGCGCGCTCGACGACGCGCAGGGCCTGCTCGACGCCATGGCGGACGCCGACCGCGACGACCGACACGCCGCGCTGGTCAAGCGCATCGCCCTTGCACGCAACCGCCCGCCCGGCGACGCCAGGGCACTCGCCGCGCGCATTGCCGCCGACCGCAAGGACTTCGACGCCCGCTTCGCGCTCGCGGCGATCCAGGCCTACGAAGGCGACTTCAACGCCGCCTTCGATCAGTTGCTCGAGGTGGTGATGCGCGACAAGGCCGAGTGGCGCGAAAAGGCCCGCCAGCAGCTCGTCGAATGGTTCGGTGTCTGCCCCGACGCCGAGGCCGTGAGCCGCGGCCGGCGCTACCTGGGCATGTACCTGAACTGACGCCGTGCGGCCGCGCCGGGTCGCGCG
>JAHECD010000174.1 GCA_024641945.1 Rubrivivax sp.
GGATGCCGACGCGCGTTTCGACGCGCGCCTTTTCGCGTATGGCCTGGCGGGCTATTTCATGTTCGGTGTCGGCTACATCGGCTACATGACTTTCATCGTGACGCTGCTGCGCGAGCAGGGTCTGTCGGCCGGCACCGTGAGCGCGTTCTATGCACTGCTCGGGCTGGGTGTCGTCGCGTCGTCGTGGATCTGGGCCGGGCTGCTTCAGCGCAGCCGGGGCGGGCAAGCGCTGGCGTGGCTGAATGCGCTGCTCGCCGCGGCGGCGGCATTGCCGCTGCTGTGGGTGCACCCGGTGGCGGCGTTTGTTTCGGGCGCTCTGTTTGGCGCGGTGTTTCTTTCGGTGGTGGCGTCGACCACCGCCCTCGTGCGCCACAACCTGCCGGCCGCCGCGTGGGCGCAGGGGATCAGCGCCTTCACGATCGTCTTCGCGATCGGCCAGATCGTCGGCCCCACGCTCGTGGGCTGGCTGTCCGACGGTGGCGGCGGGCTGCGCCTGGGGCTGGCGCTCTCGGCCGCCGCGCTGGCGCTGGGGTCGGCGCTGGCGGCGCGGCAGCGCCCGCTGGCCGATTGACGGACGCCGGTCAGCGCGCCAGGAAGGCCTGCATGCGCGCCCGTTCTTCGTCCAGCGCGAGCCTGAAGTCACGCCCGCGCGGCGCCTTGCCGGCGACATAACCCGTCTGCACGTCCAGGCTGCCATCGCGTGCCGCCACGTTGGCCCAGCCGATGACATGCTCGTTCCAGAGCATCGGGAGCGCGTAGTACCCACGCACGCGTTTCGGCGCGGGTGTGTAGGCCTCGAACCGGTAGGCCCAGCCCCAGAAGAGCTCGAACCGGCGCCGGTCCCACACCACGGGATCGAAGGGTGCGAGCAGGCGCACCGCTTCCGCAGGGACATGGCGCGCCGACGCGGGGTTCTCGCCCGCGGGCCAGTACCACTCGACGCCGTCGACCCGGCCATGCGGCAGGCGCGCACGCGCGCGTGCCAAGGCATCGCGCCGCAAGTCCCCCCACTGCGGCGCGGCGCCGCGCAGGTGCATCACCAGCTCGCTCAGCGAGCGCAGCGGCAGCGGCGCGTACTTGCGCACGATGACGTCCACCAGCGCATCGAGTGCCTGCGCCGGGTCGGCGGCGGGATGCGGCTCGCGCGGCGCGTACAGGCGCACGCCCGCGTCGCGCCCGGCGATGCGCACGAGGCCGCGGTAGTGCATGCCGTCGAGCAGCTGGGTGCTCGCGTTGCTGGAGCCGCCGAACCAGTTCTTCGTCTTGCCGTGCTGGAAGGCCGCGTCGACCTCGCGCGGATGCACGCTGCCCCGCTCGCGCACGAACTCGAGCACCGCGTGGGCCTGCGCCCAGCGCGCCTTGGGCCAGGCCGTGCGCGCCGTGCGCGGATGCATCAGCGCCTGCGTGGTGCGCGGCAGGAAGCCGTAGTTGACGAAGAAGTCCTCCTCGATCGGCAGCCTGGCGTAGCGCCGCTCGAGGTCGCCCGCGCGGTAGCCGCTGACGCGGTGGCGCAGCGTCAGGTCCTGCGCCCGCGCGGGGGCGCGGATCGGGTCGGCCTGCACGAAGCCGAGCTTGACGATGGCACGCGGCAGCGTCGTCGGCTTGAACAGGCTGCGTGCGACGGCATAGCGGCGCAAGTGGTCGAGCGTGATTGGCATGGCGGCGATGATGCCGCAGCGCCTATGCTCGCGGGATGCCCTCTGCCTCGCCCGACCGGGCCGACCTGTTTGCGCTGCTGCAAACGCGCCTGCGCGACTTCGACGTGCATTCGCTGCCGGCCGAGGGCCGGCGCCATGCGGCGGTGGCGCTGGCGGTGGTGGACGAGGGCCATGGCGCCGACCTGCCGGGCCTGCCGGCGCATGATGGCTGGAGCAGCGCGCCGGCCTTGCTGCTCACGCGGCGTGCTGCGGGTCTGCGCAGCCACGCCGGCCAATGGGCGCTGCCGGGCGGGCGTATCGACAGCGGTGAGACCCCCGCGCGGGCCGCGCTGCGCGAGCTGGAAGAGGAAGTGGGGCTGCGGCTCGACGAGCACGCCGTCGTCGGCCGGCTCGACGACTACGCGACGCGCTCGGGCTACGTCATCACGCCGGTGGTCGTGTGGGCCGGCAGCGCGCGCGAACTGGTGCCCAACCCGCAGGAGGTCGCGAGCATCCACCGCATTCCGGCCGACGAGTTCCTGCGAGCGGACGCGCCCCTGCTGAACCACGTCAAAGGTGCCGACCACCCGGTGCTTCGCATGCCGGTCGGCGAGCGCTGGATCGCCGCGCCCACGGCCGCGTTCCTGTACCAGTTTCGCGAGGTGTGCCTGCTCGGCCGTGCGACGCGGGTGGTGCATTTCGACCAGCCCGTCTTTGCGTGGCGGTGACAATCACGCCCGACCCGTCACCCTCCTCACCGACACCATGAACAAGCCCCTCGGCACCCCGCTGTCCCCCCATGCCACCCGCGTCATGCTGCTCGGCGCCGGCGAGCTCGGCAAGGAGGTGCTGATCGCGCTGCAGCGCCTGGGCGTGGAGACCATCGCGGTGGACCGCTACGCCGACGCACCGGGGCAGCAGGTGGCGCACCATGCGCGCACGCTGGTCATGAGCGACCCCGGCGCGTTGCGCGCGCTGATCCGCGCCGAGAACCCCGACCTGGTGGTGCCCGAGATCGAGGCCATCGCCACGCCGACGCTCGAGGCGCTGGAGGCCGAGGGCGCCGTGCGCGTGATCCCCACCGCGCGCGCGGCGCGGCTGACGATGGACCGCGAGGGCATCCGCCGCCTCGCGGCGGAAACGCTGGGACTGCCGACCAGCCCGTACAAGTTCTGCGATTCGCAGGCCGAGCTGCAGGCAGCGATCGACGGCGCAGAGGGCCGGCCGGGCATCGGCTACCCCTGCATCGTCAAGCCCGTGATGAGCAGCTCGGGCAAGGGCCAGAGCAAGCTCGATGGCCCTGGCGACGTTGCCAAGGCGTGGGACACCGCGATGGCCGGCGGCCGCGTGAGCAAGGGACGCGTGATCGTCGAAGGCTTCATCGACTTCGACTACGAGATCACGCTTCTCACCGTGCGCGCCTTGGCACCACAGTCCGGCCGCGTCGAAACGCAGTTTTGCCAACCCATCGGCCATGTGCAGGTGAGCGGCGACTATGTCGAGAGCTGGCAGCCGCACCCGATGACGCACGCCGCGCTGGCGCGTGCGCAGGAGATCGCCAAGGCCGTGACCGACGACCTCGGGCGCGCGGCCGACGGCCGGCCCGAAGGACTGGGCCTGTTCGGCGTGGAACTCTTCGTGAAGGGTGACGAGGTCTGGTTCAGCGAGGTCAGCCCGCGTCCGCACGACACCGGCATGGTGACGATGGTCACGCAGTGGCAGAACGAGTTCGAGCTGCACGCCCGCGCGATCCTGGGATTGCCGGTGGACACGGGCCTCAAGAGTCCGGGCGCCAGCGCCGTGATCTATGGCGGCGTCGACGGCACGGGTGTCGTCTTCGACGGCGTGGCCGAGGCGCTTGCCGTGCCGAACAGCGAGCTGCGCCTGTTCGGCAAGCCCGAGAGCTTCGTCAAGCGACGCATGGGCGTGGCGCTCGTGCACGACGCCGACGTCGAGCACGCGCGGGTGCAGGCCAAACTGGCGGCGTCGAAGGTCAGGCCCCGCTTGCCGTGAACCCGCACGCGCATCCGGCCTTGGCCGGCATCACCGTGCTCGAGCGCGGCTGGCTGTCGTCGAACAACATCCTCGTGCACGCGCATGGCGGCGAGGCCGGTGCCACGCTGATCGATACCGGCCACGTGAACCACGCCGAGCAGACCGTGGCGCTGGTACGGCAGGCGCTGCGCGACCGGCCGGGGGCACCACGCGCGGTGCTCGAACGCATCGTCAACACACATCTGCATTCCGATCATTGCGGCGGCAACGCGGCGCTGCAACGTGAATTCGGCGCGGCGCTCTTCATCCCGCCCGGCCTGGCCGAGGCGGTGCATGCGTGGGACCAGTCGCGCCTGAGCTACGAGGCCACCGGCCAGCGCATCGAGCGTTTCGTGCCGCAAGGCGTGATCTGCCCCGGCGACGTGCTGACGGCGGGCGGCCGGCGGTTCGACGTGCTGCACGCACCTGGCCACGACCCCGAATCGGTGATGCTGTTCGACGCGGCGCACGGCCTGCTGGTGTCGGCCGACGCGCTGTGGGAGCACGGCTTCGGCGTCGTCTTCCCCGAGATCGCGGGCGAACCCGGTTTCGACGATGTGGGCGCGGTGCTGGACACCATCGAGCGGTTGCCGGTGGCGCTCGTCGTTCCGGGGCACGGTGCGCCGTTCACTGACGTGGCAGGTGCGCTGGCGCGGGCACGTTCTCGCCTTGCCGGCTTCAAGGCCGAGCCCGCGCGGCATGCGCGGCACGCGGCGAAAGTCCTCGTCAAGTACCACCTGATGGAAGAACGAACGCAGCCGCTCCAGACGCTGCTCGACTGGGCCGCCGCCACGCCGCTGTTCGCCGGCGTATGGCAGGCGCACGGGCGCGGCGCGGCTGCGTCGGCACGAGAGTGGGCCGAACTCGTGGTGGGCGAACTGGCGGCCGGCGGGGCGCTCGCGCTGGCCGGCGGCGTCGTGAGCGACTGCTAGGAGCCGCGGCGCATGGTTCAATCCACGCCGCCGGGACAGCCCGGAGAGGGGGCCGGGGCACCGATGCAGGCGACTGAATTCATCCGCAAGTGGGGGCCCGGTTCGCCGGCGCACGAACTCGGCGAGCGTGCTGGCGCGCAGGCGCATTTCATCGACCTGTGCCGCCTGCTCGGCGTGCCTGAGCCGGCCGACCCCGACCGCTACTGCTTCGAGCGCGGAGTCACCAAGACCGGCAGCGCCGGCGCGCGCACCGACGGTTTTGCCGATGTCTGGCTCAAGGGCCATTTCGCGTGGGAATACAAGGCGCCGGGCAAGAGCCTGGAAGGCGCGTTGCGGCAGCTGATGATGTATGCGCTGCCGCTCGAAAGCCCGCCACTGCTGGTGGTGAGCGACCGCCTGCGCATCGAGGTCCACACGCATTTCACCGGCACGCCGAGCGAGCGGCACGTCTTCCTGCTCGAAGAAATGGCGCGCCCGGACGTGCAGCAGCGCCTGCGTGCCCTCTGGCAGGAGCCCGACCGCTACCGCCCCAAGCGCAGCAACCGCGACATCACCGAAGAAGCCGCGCGCACCTTCGCCGGCACCGCCGAGCGGCTGCGTGACGCGGGGGTGGCGGCACACGAGGTGAGCCACTTCCTCACGCAATGCCTGTTCTGCTTCTTCGCCGAGGACGTGGGCCTGCTGCCGGTGCGGCTGTTCGAGCGCCTAGTCGGCGTGGGCGTCACGCCAGCGCAGATGCAGGGCCACCTGGGCAAGTTGTTCGGGGCCATGCGCGACGGCGGGCTGTTCGGCGTCGACGCCGTGCCTTGGTTCAACGGCGGGCTGTTCAAGACGATTGCCGTGCCGCCGCTCGCCGTGGCCGACGTGGCCGCGCTGAGGGCGGCGAGTGCGCTGAACTGGAGCGCCATCGACCCCAGCATCATCGGCACGCTGTTCGAGCGCGGGCTGGACCCGAACAAGCGCAGCCAGCTCGGTGCCCACTACACCGACCCGGCGACGATTCTTCGGCTGGTCGAACCGGTGGTGCAGCGCCCGCTGCTCGCCGAATGGGCGCAGGTGCGGCAGGCCGTCGAGAAGGCCATCGGCAAGAGCAAGCGCCATGGCGACAAGTCCTGGCGCGACGCGCAGGCAGCGTTCGTTGGGTTCCTGGAGCGGCTGAAGGTTTACCGCGTGCTAGACCCCGCCTGCGGCAGCGGCAACTTCCTGTACTTGGCGTTGAAGGCCCTGAAGGACATCGAGCACCAGGTCAACCTCGAAGCCGAAGCCCTGGGCCTGGAACGCCAGCTCGACGTGACCGGCCCGCACAACGTGCTCGGCATCGAGCTGAACGAATACGCCGCCGAGCTGGCGCGTGTGACGGTATGGATCGGCGAGCTTCAATGGCGCATCCAGCGTGGTTACGCCTTCAAGACCCAGCCGGTGTTGGAGCCGCTGGACCACATCGAGTGCCGCGACGCGGTGCTGGGCGCCGACGGCAGCGAGGCCGCCTGGCCGAAGGCCGATGCGGTGGTGGGCAATCCGCCGTTCGTCGGCGTGAGCCGCAAACGCCGCGAGCTGGGTGACGAGTACGTTGAGCAGCTTGACAGAGCCTTCGCGCCGCGCGTGCCAGGCGCAAGCGACCTCGTGTGCTACTGGTTCGACAAGGCTTGGCGCGCGATGGTGCTGGGCAGATTGAGGCATGCCGGCCTTGTGGCGACGAACTCGATACGCGGCGGCGCCAATCGCAGCGTGTTGGAGCCTATCGCGGATGCCGGCGCGATCTTCGATGCCAGGAGTGACGAGCCGTGGGTGAACGACGGCGCTGCGGTGCGCGTGTCGCTCGTGTGCTTCAGCGTCGAAGAGCAAGCTATGGCGCTCGATGGCCGCGCAGTGACGCGCATCT
The DNA here is from genome assembly GCA_024641945.1 of Rubrivivax sp. Lineage (GTDB taxonomy): Bacteria > Pseudomonadota > Gammaproteobacteria > Burkholderiales > Burkholderiaceae_C > Rubrivivax. The sequence goes on from JAHECD010000174.1 coordinate 6,486, forward strand.
ATGCG
>JAHECD010000075.1 GCA_024641945.1 Rubrivivax sp.
AGAAGACCGGTGCCCGGCCCTACGGCTCGATCGAGGCGTTACTCGCGGATACCGATGCCCAGATCGTGACGCTGGCCACGCCCAGCGGCCTGCACCCGCGCCAGGCGATCCGCGTCGCGCAGTCGGGCCGCCACGTGCTGACCGAGAAGCCGATGGCCACCAAGTGGGAAGAGGGCCTGGCGATGGTGCGCGCTTGCCGCGAGGCCGGCGTCAAGCTCTTCGTCGTCAAGCAGAACCGGCTGAACCCGACGATGCAACTGCTGAAGAAGGCTATCGACCAGGGCCGCTTCGGGCGGATCTACATGGCCACCGTCAACGTCTTCTGGACCCGCCCGCAAAGCTATTACGACGAGGCGCCGTGGCGCGGCCGCTGGGATTTCGACGGCGGCGCCTTCATGAACCAGGCGAGCCACTACGTGGACATGGTCGACTGGCTCGTCGGCCCGGTCGACAACGTGCATGCCTACACCGCCACGCTGGCGCGCGACATCGAGGCCGAGGACACCGGCGTGATGAGCCTGCGCCTGCGCAGCGGCGGCCTCGCGTCGATCAATGTCACGATGCTCACGCACGGCAAGAATTTCGAGGGCAGCGTCACGGTGCTCGGCGAGCGCGGCACGGTGCGCATCGGCGGCGTGGCGGTCAATCGCGTCGACCACTGGGAGTTCGACGACAAGCGCCCCGAGGACGAGACCATCAAGGACGCGAGCTACGCCACCCCGTCGGTCTACGGGTTCGGGCACCCGCTCTACTACGCCAACGTGGTGGACACGCTGCGCGGCGAGGCCCACGCCGAGGTGCACGGCTACGAGGGCCTGCGCTCGCTCGAGGTCATCATTGCCGGCTACCGCAGTGCGCGCGACGGCGTGCGCGTCGGTCTGCCGCTGGTCTTCTGAGCAGGCACGCTTGAGCCACTGGCAGCACGCTTCCGCGATCGTCGACGACGGTGCCGCCATCGGTGAGGGCACCAAGGTCTGGCACTTCGCGCACGTCTGCGCCGGCGCCCGCATCGGCGCGGGCTGCTCGCTCGGGCAGGGTGTGTACGTCGGCAACGATGTGAACATCGGCCGCAACGTCAAGATCCAGAACAACGTGTCGGTGTACGACGCCGTGACGCTCGAGGACGACGTCTTTTGCGGCCCGAGCATGGTGTTCACGAACGTCTACAACCCGCGCTCCGCGGTCACGCGCAAGCACGAATACCGGCCCACGCTCGTCAGGCAAGGCGCCACGCTCGGCGCCAACTGCACGGTGGTGTGCGGCGCCACGATCGGCCGCTATGCCTTTGTCGGTGCGGGCGCAGTGGTCACCGGCAGCGTGCCCGACTTCGCGCTCGTGGTGGGCGTGCCGGCGCGCCGCATCGGCTGGATGAGCCTGCACGGCGAGCGCCTGGCTCTCCCCGCGAGTGGCCACGGCGAAGCCACCTGCCCGGCCACGGGCGACCTCTACCGACTCGACGGCGAGACCCTCACGCGATGCAGTTCACCGACCTGAAGACCCAGTACGCGGCGCTGAAGCCCGGCATCGACGCGCGCATCCAGCGTGTGCTCGATCACGGCCAGTACATCATGGGCCCCGAGGTGGCCGAACTCGAGGCAGCGCTGGCGGCCTTCACCGGTGCGCGCCACTGCGTCACCGTGGCGAGCGGCACCGAGGCGATCCTGATCGCGCTGATGGCGCTCGGACTGAAACCGGGCGACGAAGTCATCACTTCGCCCTTCACCTTTGCCGCCACCGCCGAGATGATCGTGCTGCTCGGCGGCAAGCCGGTATATGCCGACATCGAGCCCGACACCTGCAACATCGACGTCTCGCTGATCGAGGCCAAGGTGACGCCGCGCACGCGCGCCGTCATGCCAGTGAGTCTGTACGGCCAGTGCGCCGACATGGACCCCATCAACGCCATGGCCGCGCGCCACGGCCTGGCCGTGATCGAGGACGCCGCGCAGAGCTTCGGCGCCACGTACCAGGGACGCAAGAGCTGCAACGTCAGCACCATCGGCTGCACGAGCTTCTTCCCGAGCAAGCCGCTGGGCTGCTACGGCGACGGCGGCGCGCTGTTCACGAACGACGACACACTCGCGCAGGCGGCGCGCGAGATCCGCGTGCATGGCCAGAGCGCTCGCTACACCCACACCCGCATCGGCGTGGGCGGGCGCATGGACACGCTGCAGTGCGCGGTGGTGCTCGGCAAGCTCGAGCGCTTCGATTGGGAACTGCAGCGCCGCGCCGAGATCGGTGCGCGTTACAACCGCCTGCTCGCTGCCGTGCCCGGCGTGCGCCTGCTCGGCGTGCGGCCCGACCGCGACTGCGTCTGGGGCCAGTACACCGTCTTCGTGGACGACCGTGCCCGTGTCCAGGCCGCGTTGAAGGACGCCGGCGTCCCGACGGCGGTGCATTACCCGAAGCCGCTGCACCACCAGCCCGCCTACGCCGCCGATTGCTGTCCCGACTGCTGCCCCGTCAGCGTGGATGCCGGCGCGCATGTGCTGAGCCTGCCGATGAGCGCGGACCTGACCGAGGCGGACCAGGATCGGGTGGTCGAGGCCTTGGCCCGCGCAACATTCGGCGCGACCGCCAGCGCGTGATCCCGGGTGAAGGCCGGGCCGGAAATTCGACCTTGAACACCTGGCGCGCCTGCAATGTCTGCGGCACGCCATCGCCGCGCGAGCGCTTCGAGCGCGACGGCTTCCATATCGTCGAATGCACGAAGTGCGGCCTCGTCTACGTCGGCGAAGACCCGGGCGCGATCGACTTCGCGGCGCTCTACGACGAGAGCTATTACACCGGCGGCCGCGAGGGGGTGTTCGCCGACTACGTCGGCCAGGCCCCGGCGCGCCGCGCGTCCGCACGGCGGCGTCTGTGGGGCCTTCGCCGGCTGAAGCCGCGCGGTCGCCTGCTCGACGTCGGGTGCGCGGCTGGTTTTTTTCTGGTCGAAGCGCGGGCGCACTACGACGTCCGCGGTGTCGAACTCAGCGAGTTCTCGTCGCGCTTCGCGCGCGAGCAGTTCGGCCTCGACGTCGTCACCGGCACGCTGGACCGGGCCGCCTTCGAAGACCGGGCCTTCGACGTCGTGACGCTGTGGGACGTCATCGAGCATGTACCGGACCCGGCCGCCGTGCTGGCCGAGGTGGCGCGTGTGCTGGCGCCCGATGGCCGGGTGGTGCTCACCACCGGTGACATCGAAAGCACCTATGCCAGGGCGCAGGGTGCACAGTGGCACCTGATGACACCGCCCTGGCATCTCTATTTCTTCTCACGCGCGACGATGGCAGCGCTGGCCGCGCGCTGCGGCCTGCGTGTGCTGCACGTCGCGGCGCGCGGCGTCGCGGGGGATTCGCGCTGGTCGCGCAGCCGGCCCGGCCTGCTGCTCGACCGTCTGCGCGGGCGTGGCGACATCATGCAGGTGACCCTGGGCCACAGCGGCTGACGCCCGATGGACAGCGTCGCCCGCGGCAGCGTCGTCAACCTCGTCACGCGCCTCCTGGCGGTTGCGCTGGGCCTGGCCGTCGCGCTCTACACGGCGCGCCTCGGCCCGACGCAGCAGGGCGCCTTTGCACTCTTCACCGCCGTCGAATCGCTGCTGCTGGCGTTGATGTCGGGCTTCGGGGTGGCCGTGGCGCGCCGCATCTCGCACCACGGCGAGCGCCCGGCCGGCCTGGTCGGTGCGAGTGTCGTGGCCTGTATCGCGGCCGGTCTCGTGTCGGCCGGCGTGCTCGTTCTGGTGTCCTCGTTCGCAGGCGACGCCTACCGGTCGCTGTGGCTGCTGGCCCTTGCGGCACCGGTGATGTTCGTGACGCCCAATCTGTCCGGCCTGTGGCTCGGCAGCGGCCGCATGGTGGCGCTGGCCCGACTGACCCTCGGCGCCCCGGTGCTCACGCTGGTGGGAATCGCCGCTGCCCATCTGATGGGGGCGATGGCGGCCGTCGGGGTCGTGCTGGCCGCCTGGGTGGCCGCCCGCATCGGCGTGGCCGGGGCGGCGCTGATCGCGGCCGCGCGCGGGGGTTGGATCGGGCGGCCGAACGGCACGGCGCTGCGCAACGAGCAGCGCTTCGTACTCGTCATCGGGGCCACCAACCTGGTCGGACTCCTCAACTACAAGGTCGACATCTTCCTCGTCGAACATTTCCTCGGCCTGGCCCCCACGGGTGTCTATTCGATTGCCGTGATGGTGGCCGAGTTGCTCTGGCTCGTGTCGTCCTCCGTCACGACGGCGGCGTATGCGCGCATCGGGGCGCGCGATGCCCGCGAGTCCGCGCGCATCACGGTGCGGGCCGTGCATGCGAGCGTGCTGTTGCTGTGCGCGCTGAGCCCACCGCTGTGGGCATTGGCCGCGCTGGTGGTGCCGCGCCTGCTGGGCACCGGCTACGCAACATCCGTGCTCGCGTTGGCGGTGCTGCTGCCTGGGGTGGCGGTCTATGGGGCGGCATCGGCGTTGTCCGCATGGTTCACCAACCACGCCGGACGTCCGCTCGTGCCGGCCGCCCTTGCGACGGCATCGCTGGCGATCAATGTGGCGGTGTCGCTGCTGGCGATACCGCGCCTGGGAATCGTGGGTGGCGCGCTGGCCACGACGGTGTCCTACGTCGCCACCGTGGCCCTGGCGGGATGGCTTTTCATGCGCGCATCGGGCACACCGGCGGCGGTGCTGCTGCGGCCGGACTGGCGCGCCCTGGGCGCCGACATCGCACGGCTGCGCACCGCGCATTGACGACAATCGCGCCCATGCGTGCATGGATCAACCGCTGGCGCCGGAAATTCGCCCACCTGCTGCTGTACCGGCGTGTCTTCGGTGAACGGTCGGGCGGGCGCTGGCTGTCCCACACGCGCATCTCGCCGTCCACCTGCATCGACGGCGAAGCGGGCCTCGTGCTGGCCGACCATGTCTACATCGGCCCCTTCAACTGGATCGACGCCGCGGCCGGCGTCACCATCGAGGAGGGCGTGCAGATCACGACCCACGTGAGCATCGTCAGCCACAGCTCCCATCGCGCGATGCGCCTGCTGGGGCGCGACTACGTGCAGCGGCAAGGCCCGATGCCGGGCTGGATCTCGGGGCCGGTCGTCATCGGCGCCTACTGTTTCATCGGGCCGCACGTGCTGATCGAGGCCGGCACGCGCGTGGGGCGCGGCTGCATCGTGCGCGCAGGCAGCGTGCTGCGCGGGGATTTCGCCGAGTTCTCGGTGATCGAAGGAAACCCCGCCCGCGTCGTGGCGGATGCGCGCGAGGGCGACGCCGCGCTGCTCGCGCGCCATCCGGAACTGCAGGCCTCCTACGACGCCTGGGCGGGGCAGCCCCCCCGATGAGGCTCGTGCTGCTCGGGGACGGCGACAGCCCGCATCTGCTCAAGTGGGCGCGCGGCCTGGCCCCACGGGTCGAGCTCTGGGCCGTATCGAGCCGCGGCTTCCTGCCCGGATTCGACGCGCTCTTGCCGATCGAGCGCCGGCTGGCGCTGCAGGCGGCGACCAAGTTCGACGGGGGCAATGCGGCGCTGCTCAAGCACCTGCCGCGCCTCGTGGCCTGGCTCAGGCCGGTGCGCGCCGACTGGATCCACGCGCACTACCTCACGTCGCACGGCACACTCGCGTGGCTGGCGCGCCGCATGGGCGTGCCGGGGCGCCTCGTGGGTTCGGCGTGGGGCTCCGACATCCTCGTCACGCCGGCCGTGAGCGCGCCGATGAAGTGGCTCACCCAGCGGGTGCTGCGCGCCTGTGACCTGACCACCAGCGATTCGACGTTCATGGCCGAGCGCATGCGTGCGCTGGGCGCCGGCGAGGTGATGGTGTTCCCGTTCGGGCTCGAATCGATGCCGCCGATGCCGCCAGACAAGGACGACACGTTGTTCTTCGCCAACCGGGGTCTGGAGCCGATCTATGCACCGGAGCGTGTGCTCGAAACCTTTGCCGTGGTGGCCGCGAAGTGGCCCGAGGCGCGGCTGGTGGTGGCCAACGACGGCTCGCTGCGCGCCGGCATCCAGGCCATGGCCGAATCCCTGGGCCTGGCGTCACGGGTGCGGTTCGTGGGCCGTCTGGGCGCTGCCGAGCAGGCCGCGTGGTACGCGCGCGCCCGATGGTTCATGAGCCTGCCACGAAGCGATTCCGTATCGGTCTCGGTGCTCGAGGCCATGGCGCACGGATGCGTGCCGATCCTGTCCGACCTGCCCGCCAACCGCGAACTGGTCGAACACGGCCGCAACGGCCTCGTCGTGCCGGCGACCGGTCTGTCCAGTGCCGCGCCGCTGGCGGCAATGCTGACGCACGCGGGCGGCATCGCCATCGACAATCGTGCGTGGATCGAGGCGCATGCGCTGTTCCCGGCGTCGGTGGACCGATTCGTCGAGCGTCTGCGCCAGCTTTCCGCCACGGCATGAACATCCTGCTCATCAACCACTACGCCGGCACGCCCGCGCTCGGCATGGAGTACCGCCCGTACTACCTGGCGCGCGAGTGGGTGGCCCTGGGCCACCGTGTGACGATCCTGGCCGCGACCCATTCGCACGTGCGTGCGCGCCAACCCGCGCCCGGCAGCGAAATCGTCGACGGTATCGCCTACCGCTGGTTTGCCACGCCGCCGTACCAGGGCAACGGCTTCGGGCGGATGCGCAACATCCTCTCGTTCATGAGCCAGGTCTGGCAGGCCGGTCCCGAGATCGCGGCCGGCTTCAAGCCCGACGTCGTGATCGCATCGAGCACCTACCCGCTGGACATCTGGATCGCGCAGCGCATCGCGCAGTTGACTGGGGCCCGCCTGGTCTACGAGGTGCACGACCTGTGGCCGCTGTCGCTGGTCGAGTTGTCGGGCATGTCGCCGTGGCACCCGTTCGCGCTGATCTGCCAGTCGGCCGAGGACGCCGCGTACCGTCACAGCGACCTGGTCGTGTCGATGCTGCCCAAGGTGCATGCACACATGGCGCGCCGTGGGCTGGACCTGCGAAAGCTCGCGATCGTGCCCAACGGCATCAGTCCGGACGAGTGGAAGGCGCTGCCCGAGCCGCTGCGCGACGACGCGGCGCAGGCGCTGGCGCGGGCCCATGCGGACGGGGCGGTCGTCGTGGGTTATGCCGGGTCGATGGGGCGGCCCAACGCGCTCGACCACCTGCTGGATGCCGCCCGGCTGCTGAACGCCGAGCCGTTGCGCTTCGTGCTCGTGGGCGACGGGCACGAGCGCGATCGGCTGGCCCGGCGCATCGCCGACGAGGCGCTGGACAACGTGACCTTGTTGCCACCGGTACCCAAGGCGCAGGTGGCCTCGTTCCTGGCCGGCATCGATATCGCCTACATCGGCTGGCAGCGCCAACCGATGTACCGCTTCGGCATCGCGCCGAACAAGCTGATGGACTACATGATGGCCGGTCGTGTGGTGCTGCACTCGGTGCAGGCCGGCAACGACCCGGTCGCCGAAAGCGGTTGCGGCATCTCCGTGCCACCCGAGGAGCCGCTGGCCATTGCCGACGGGCTGCGCCAGCTGGCCGTCTGCCCGCCGCGGGAGCGCCGCGCGATGGGCGAGCGCGGGCGCGCCTATGTGCTGCGCCACCACGCCTGGCCGGTGCTGGCGGCGCGCTTCATCGCCGCAATGGAAGGTGCCCGGTGACGGGGCCGAGCGAAACCGATGCCGTGGCCGAGCGTTTTGCGCGGCGGGCCGCCGATGCGGCCGTGGCAGGCCGCTACAGCCTGCTCCGGCCCGACGTGCTGCAGACCGTGCAGGAGCGCCAGCGCGCGATGCTGCGCCTCTTCGCGCGCAAGGGGTGGCGCGAACCCGCGGTGCTGCGGGTCGTCGAGGTGGGCTGCGGCGCCGGCGGCAACCTGCTCGAGCTCGTGCGTTTGGGCTTTGCGCCCGAACATCTGTCCGGCATCGAACTGCTGCCCGACCGCCTGGCCGCAGCCCGCCACACGCTGCCAGCCGCCGTGACCCTGCTGCCCGGCGACGCCACGCTGGCGCGGATCGCACCGGCATCGCTCGACGTCGTGCTCCAGTTCACCGTCTTCACGTCGTTGCTCGACCATGGTTTCCAGCAGCGCCTGGCCGATGCCATGTGGCAATGGGTCCGCCCCGGCGGCGGCGTGCTCTGGTACGACTTCACGGTGGACAATCCCCGCAACCCCGACGTGCGGGGCGTGCCGATGGCGCGGGTGCGCGAACTGTTTCCGCAGGCGCGCATCAACCACCGGCGCATCACGCTGGCGCCGCCGCTGGCGCGCGCGGTGTGTGCGGTGCACCCGGCGCTGTACGGCCTGTTCAACCTGCTGCCGCCGCTGCGCACACACGTGCTGGCGTGGATCGAGAAACCCGTTGCGTGAACCCTGCCCCATGACCGAACCGAAGCCGCCCTTCCTGCCCTTTGCGCTGCCCGACATCGGCGACGAAGAGATCGCCGAGGTGGTGGACACGCTCAGGTCCGGCTGGGTCACCACCGGGCCGAAGGCCAAGCGTTTCGAGGCCGACTTCGCGGCCTTCCTGGGCGACCCGTCGCTGCACTGCATCGCCGTCAACTCGGCCACGGCCGGGCTGCATCTGGCGCTGGAGGCGCTCGGCATCGGGCCCGGCGACGAGGTCATCACGACGACCCATACCTTCACCGCGACCGCCGAGGTCGTGCGCTACCTCGGTGCCGACGTGAAGCTGGTGGACATCGATCCGGCGACGATGAATATCGACCCCGCGGCGGTGGAGGCGGCCATCGGCCCGCGCACCAAGGCCATCGTGCCGGTGCACTACGCCGGCCTGGCCGCCGACATGGGCGCGCTCGAGGCGCTGGCCGGCGAATACAACCTCAAGCTGGTGGAGGACGCGGCGCATGCGCTGCCCACCACGTACGCGAACCGGCTGGTGGGCACGTTGCACAGCGACGCCACCGTCTTCAGCTTCTATGCCAACAAGACCATCACCACGGGCGAGGGCGGCATGCTGGTGACACGCAGCGACGCCCTCGCCGCACGTGCCAAGGTGATGCGCCTGCACGGCATCAGCCGCGATGCCTTCGACCGCTTCAGCGCCACCGTGCCGAGCTGGTACTACGAGATCGTGGCGCCGGGCTACAAGTACAACCTCACCGACATCGCCGCCGCGCTCGGGCTGCACCAGCTGAAGAAGGCCCACGCGTTCCGTACCCGCCGGGCCGAGATCGCCGCCGCCTACGACCGCGCGTTCGCAGGCCTGCCCCTGATCACGCCGCCGCATCCGCAGGGCGCCGACCAGCACGCGTGGCACCTCTACGTGCTGCGCCTCGCGGACCACGCGCCGATCGGGCGCGATGCGCTCATCGAGGCGCTGTTTGCGCAAGGCATCGGCTGCAGCGTGCACTACATCCCGCTGCACCTGCAGCCTTACTGGCGCGACCGCTACGGATTGCAGGCCCATGACTTCCCGCACAGCCAGCATGCCTACGGGCAGATGCTCAGCCTGCCGCTGTACACCCGCATGACGGACGCCGACGTGCAGCGTGTGGCCGACGCCGTGGTCCGGCTCGTGTCCTGACCGCGCCGGTGCCGCCACCTGCATGGCCAAGCGTGTGTTCGACGTCGTCGTGGCCCTGGGCGGGCTCGCCGTCTTCGGCCTGCCGATGCTCGCCATCGCGCTGTGGATACGCCTCGACTCGGCCGGGCCGGTGTTCTTCCGCCAGCAGCGCGTGGGGCGCGCCGGGCGGACGTTCATGATCCACAAGTTCCGCACGATGGTGGCCGACGCACCGTCGCTCGGCCCGGCGATCACCGTCGGCCACGACCCCCGCATCACACGCGCCGGGGCCTGGCTGCGCCGCGCCAAGCTCGACGAACTGCCGCAGCTGATCGACGTGCTGGCCGGCCACATGAGCATCGTCGGCCCGCGGCCCGAAGTGCCGCAGTACGTGGCGCTGTACCCGGCCGCCCTGCGCGATCGGGTGCTGTCGGTGCGCCCGGGCATCACCGACCCGGTGTCGCTGCGTTTTGTCGACGAAGGTGAATTGCTGGCGCGCGCCGCCGACCCCGAGCGCGAATACCGCGAGGTGATCCTGCCTGCCAAGTTGCAGGCTGCCGCGGCGTATGCGGCCCAGGCCACGCTGTGGAGCGACCTGGGTGTCATCGGCCGCACGCTGGCGCTGCTGGCGCGCCGGGGCTGACGGAGCACGCCGTGGCCGCTGGCAGCGACGTCACCGTCTGGCACCGGCTCGACCGATTCCTGGCGCGCTGGCGTCCGCACCGCGAGCCGATCTCGCTGCTCGTCGACGGCCTGGTCGTGGCCGCCTGCTGGCACATCACGTACCTCTTCCGACTCGGCTTCGAGCGCTGGCATACGGCGCGGCCGGCTTACGACCACTGGGTGATGCTCGGTGTGGTGGCGGCATATCTCGTGGCCTTCGCGCTGGCCCGGGTGCCGCAGAGCATGTGGCGGTTCTCGGGCTTCGGCGAGGTGCGCCGCCTGACGCTCGCCTGCCTGGCCGCGGGCCTGGTCAGCGCGGCGGTGGTGCTCGCGCTGCAGCTGAGCAAGGTGCCGCGCGCGGTGCTGGCGTTGCACCCGGTGGTCACGCTGATGGGTGTGTCGGTGATCCGCATCGCCTATCGCATGTTGTACGAACATGCGCGCTCGCGCATCACTGGTGGCGATGACGAGGTGCGCCGCGCCATCATCGTCGGCGCCGGCGAAGCGGCGCGTCGGCTGCTTGCCGGCATCCACCGCCAGGGCTGGATCGTGCTGGGGCTGCTCGACGACGACCCGGCCAAGCAGCGAGCACGCATCGCCGGCGTGCCGGTGCTCGGCCCGCTGTCGTCGGTGACCGACAAGGCGGTGCTCGGCGGCGCCACGCACCTGATCGTCGCGCTGCCGTCGTTGCGCGGTGCGCGCCGCCGCGCGTTCCTGGAGCACGCCGCGCTGACCGGCCTGCCGGTGCTCACGGTGCCGAGCGCGCAGGAATTGCGCGAAGGTCTCGACGTGAACCGTGTGCGAGACATCGAGCCGCAGGACCTGCTCGGACGCGAGCCGGTGCAACTCGACGAAGCCGGCATCGGCGACGTGCTGCGCGGCGCGACCGTGCTCGTCACCGGCGCCGGCGGCAGCATCGGCAGCGAACTGTGCCGCCAGATCGCACCGTACGCGCCGGCCCGGTTGGTGCTGTACGAATTGAGCGAGTTCAACCTCTACACGGTGGAGCAGGAACTCACCGAACGATGGCCGCAGATCGAGCTGGTACGACTGATCGGCGACGTGAAGGACCTCGCGCACCTGCGCAGCACGTTCGCACGCTGGCAGCCGGCGGTGGTGTTCCACGCGGCGGCTTTCAAGCACGTGCCGCTGATGGAGGATCACAACGCCTGGGCCGCACTGCGCAACAACACGCTCGGCACGTGGAACGCTGCGCAGGCGGCGGCCGAGGCGCAGGTGCAGCGCTTCGTCCTCATCAGCACCGACAAGGCGGTCAACCCGACCAACGTGATGGGTGCGACCAAACGCGCGGCGGAGATGGTGGTCAGCGCGATGGCGGCCTCGCACCCCGGTACCCGCTTCATGGCCGTGCGCTTCGGCAATGTGCTGGGCAGCAGCGGCAGCGTGATCCCCAAGTTCAAGGAGCAGATCGCCCGGGGCGGCCCGGTGACGGTGACGCACCCCGACATCATTCGCTACTTCATGACCATCCCCGAGGCCGCGCGCCTGGTGCTGCAGGCTGCGGCCATCGGCGAGAGCGGGCAGGTGCTCGTGCTCGACATGGGCGAGCCGGTGAAGATCGTCGACCTGGCACGCCAGTTGATCCGCCTGTCCGGGCACGCCGAGGGCGAGATCGCGATCGAGTTCTCGGGCCTGCGGCCGGGCGAGAAGCTCTACGAGGAATTGCTCGCGCAGGCCGACGCAACGATCGCCACGCCGATCCGGCAGTTGCGCGTGGCGCGCCTCGATTCCTGTGCCACGCGGGACGTCGAATCGCTGGTCACGTGGGCACGCACGGGCGGGCAAGACCTCGACGCCGACGTGCGCGAGCACCTTCGTGTTGCCGTGCCCGAATACGTGCCTCGCGCTGCGGGCTGACCCGGCATGTCGAGCGCCGCTAGGCCGTCCAGGTCGCGCCGGCGACCGCGGGCAGGCGGCGGCTCACGTTGACCGATACGTCCATGCCGAGAAAGTCGCCAGGATCGCCCGTCCAGGCGCCGGCCACCGGCGCGGCCTGCTCCGGCGTGCGGGTGAAGGCGACGCGGATCAGGTCGGTGCCGCCGTACAGCGTATTCGTGGGGTCGAAGGGCACCCAGCCGGCACCCGGCAGAAAGACATGCAGCCAGGCATGGGTCGCGCCGGATCCGAGCGTGCCGCCGACGTCGAGACTCTGGATGCCAGCCAGCGCCGGTGCGTCCGTCCCCGGTTCGGCCAGGTCCAGCGCAGGATCGTAGATATAGCCGGAGACAAAACGCGAGGCCATGCCCAGCCCGCGTGCGGCCTCCATCATCAGCAGCGCGAAGTCGCGACAGGTGCCGCTGCGCAGCGAGAGTGTCGTGGCGGGACTCTGGGTGCCCATGGAATCGCGTGACGCGTAGACGAAGTCCCCGCGGATCGATCCGTTGATGTTGGACAGCACGTCACGCGTGTGGATGGTGCCTCGCTGCGGCAGGAAGCTGGCGACCCATTCCCGCACGACCTGTGCGTCGCCCGGGTACTGCAGCGGCAGGAAGGCGGACAGGTCGACGCGGTCGTCGGCCGAATATTCGAACGGGTACAACTTGGCCGAGGCATCGATCGGCAACTCGTGGTTCTTGACGCCCAGGTGCTCGATCGCGAATCGCGCCGTGAACGTCAGCGTGTCGGACGGGATCAACGGTTCGACGATGGCGATGGAGTTCGAGAAGACGTCGTGAATCCAGTGCTGGCGACAGTGCGGCGACGCGGCGAGATCGGCATACAGCACGCGGATATCGTGGGCGGCGCGTGGATGGAAGGCGACCCGGTGCACGCCGAATTCCACCGGCTTGAGGTATCGATAAGTCGTCGTGTGCTCGACTTCAAGGATCACGGACATGCCACGCGGCTCCAGGAGGAAATGGTTGGCATCGATCATCGCCGAATGAGGGTGGCCTGCATCGACGGACAACCCTGCCCTCGCGCCGCCGCAGCGTCGCGCCCGAGTGCCGCCTCGGCGTACATCTGAAGGGCATTTGAGCGGGGTCAAGTGCCGTTCCACTTCAAGCGCCGCAGCGAGCGTCGGCAGTGGGCACGGTGAGGCCGAAGTGGCAGCATGGAGCGCCTTGGAATGATTGCCAGGTGATGCACGAAAGCCACCCGTGACCCATGCGGCTGCCGATTCCCTGATCTTTGCGGTTCGTCCGGCAGTGGTGGTCACGCGGGCAGGTCAGCTCGCCGTGCTGCTGGCGGGCTTGGCCGTCGTGCCCTTGGCGGTCGCCCTGGCCGCGGGGGCGACGGTGGCTGCCGGCCGTCACGCGGTGGTCGTCCTGCTGCTGGCGGCCTTTGGCGGCTGGTGTGCCCGGCGTGCTGCACCTTCCACGATTCAGGCGAACGAGGCGCTGGTGATTTGCGTCCTCGCGTTCACGCTCACGCCGTTGGCGATGACCTATCCGCTGATGGCGGCCGGCATTGGATTTGCCGACGCCTTGTTCGACGCCATCTCGGCCATCACGACCACCGGCCTGTCGACCCTCGGCACGCTCGACGGCCGCCCGGCCTGGTTCCTGTTCGAGCGTGCCTGGATGCAGTGGATTGGCGGGCTCGGGGTGGTCGTCCTGTCGGTGGCGCTGCTGTCGAGCGACGACATGGCCGCACGCAGACTGGTCGATTCGCCGATCCAGGAGGAGACACTGGATGCCAGCACGCGCCTTCATGCGCGCCGCAGCGTGCTCAGTTATGCAGTGCTGACCTTGCTTTCGATGGCGCTGCTGTGGAGTGTCGGCTGGCCCGGCTTCGATGCGGTCGTGCTGGCGCTCGCCGCGCTGTCCACCGGCGGATTTGCGCCCCATGACTCGGGCCTGGCTGCGGCGGCGTGGTGGCCGGCACGGTTTGCGGTGCTCGCTGTCGCATTCCTCGGTGCCGTGTCGCTGCCGCTGTACCACGCGCTGTGGCGGCGCCGCTGGCTCGTTGTGCGCGACGACCCGGAACTGCGCCTGCTGCTCGTGGCCTGCCTGCTGACGGCCGCGCTGCTGATGGGCCTGATGACGTTGGATCACGGCGGCTGGTCGGCCGGTCTGGCCGCACAGGCGGTGGCGATGGCCGTGTCGGCGCAGACGACGAGCGGCTTTGCCACGATGCCGCCGGCGCAGCTCGGTTCGGCGGGCCTGCTGGTCCTGATCGTTGCCATGGCCGTCGGCGGCAGCGTCGGGTCGACGGCCGGGGGCATCAAGCTGCTGCGGGTGCTGCTGCTGCTGCGCATGGTGCAGTGGATCCTGCGGCGCACGGCGATGCCGGGGCACGCCGTTTCAACGCTGCGCATGAACGACCGCCCGGTGGGCAGCGACGAGTTGGCCGGTGCGCTGTTCCTGGCGATGCTGTTCGTGGCCACCGTCGTGCTGTCGTGGCTGCCCTTCCTGATGCTGGGCCATGCGCCGATGGCGGCGTTGTTCGATGTGGTGTCCGCGGTGGGTACCGTCGGCTTGTCGGCGGGCGTGGTGCGCCCCGAGCTTCATCCAGGGCTCAAGGCGGTCCTGTGCATCGACATGCTGATGGGGCGGCTCGAATTCGTGGCCGTGCTGGTGGTGTTCTGCCCACGTACGTGGTGGGGGCGAAGGAGGTCGACATGAGGGCGGTATTCATCGGAGCGAGCAACACGACGCAGGCCACGGCGCGGATGTTGATGAAGGGTGGGCACGAGGTGGTCGTCGTGGAGATCGACAAGGAACGGATCGAGAGCGTCTCGCAGGAACTCGACTGCGGGTATCTGCATGGCGACGGCAGCAAGCCGGCGGTCCTGCGCGAAGCCGACCCCGAGCACACCGACCTCCTGTATGGCCTGACCGACAACGATCAGTCCAACATCCTGGCCAGCCTGGTCGGACGCACACTCGGGTTCAAGCGCGTCGTTTGCAAGATCCAGGATCCCGAACTGATCCACCTGTGCACGGAGCTCGGGCTCGAGGACGTGATCATCCCGTCGCAGGCCATCGGGCGCCAGCTGGTGGGCATGTTCGAGGGCCACGACCCCTGGGAGATCTCGGCCCGGATCCGGGGCGATGCCCGCATGTTCTCCTTCGTGCTCAAGGACGGCGATGCGGGCCGCGCGCAAGACCTCGAGCTGCCACCGCAGACACGCATCGTCTGCTTCTATCGAGACGGGCGTTTCATGCTGCCCGATGACGAGTCGGGTCTGGTCGGCGGCGACGAGATCGTCGTCGTCACGACGGGCCGGCATATCGCCAAGCTCGTCGAACGGTGGGGCGCGCCGGCGCGTTCGCCACGCAGGGGCTGATGCCGCTTCCGCCCGTCGGTGTGGACCGCCTGCGGCCGCAAACCGGTGCGGGCCAGGCAGGCCCGCGTATTGCTGTATCCGCGTGCGTGCCGCGTGTCCTTGGTGGCAGTGGCGGGTGCCGCGATGCACCGAGGCCACACCTTGGTGCGCGTTGCGCGCGGGTTCACACTTGTTGTGCGTCGATACCGCTTTTGATCCACTGAGTCACCGATGAAGCATTCACTTCTGGCGCCGTTCGGGCGCCCATTCCCTGCGAAGCCGTCCACCCGAGGCGGCTGCGGCGCCGATCGTCGGAGGGCCGGCATCCGATGACCTGGTCGATCCTGGCGCGTGACGACCAGGGGCGTTTCGGCGTGGCCATCGCCAGCCGCTTCTTCGCGGTGGGCGCACTGTGCGTGCATACGCGGCGCGGT
Source organism: Rubrivivax sp. (assembly GCA_024641945.1). Classification (GTDB taxonomy): domain Bacteria; phylum Pseudomonadota; class Gammaproteobacteria; order Burkholderiales; family Burkholderiaceae_C; genus Rubrivivax. The sequence continues at coordinate 15,782 of JAHECD010000075.1, forward strand.
GTCGGTGCGATTGCCACCCAGGCGCTGATGAATCCGATGTACGGCGCCGCCGGCCTGGCGTTGCTGGAGGCGGGTCAGACGGCAGAGTCGACCGTGTCGGCCCTGATCCACGCGGATGCCGGCCGGGCGCACCGGCAAGTGCATGTGCTGCCAGCCGCCGGCGAGGGCGCGGCCTGCACGGGCGCGCAGTGCATCGGCTGGTGCGGACATGCGCTGTTCGAGGATTTCAGCGTGGCCGGGAACATGCTCGCGGGGCCGCAGGTGATCGACGCCACGGTGCAGGGCTACCGCGATGCCGCGGGCCGGCCGCTGGCCGAGCGCCTGCTGGCTGCGATGGCAGCCGGCGAAGCCGCCGGGGGCGACAAGCGTGGCAAGCAGGCGGCGGCCTTGCGGATCCATGCCGACGAGGACTACCCGCAACTCGACCTGCGGGTGGACGATCACGCCGAGCCCATCTTGGAGCTGCGGCGCCTGTACGAAAAGAGCCTGGAGCGCTTCCAGCCCTTCACGGCCTGCCTGGCGGGTCGCCACGACGGCGCGGGGCTGACCGACCGCGGCGAAATCGAAGCCCGAATCGAACGCTTCCACGCGTTGCGCGGCGCGGCCGGCGCATGACCGCGCTGCTCGAAGTGCGCGATCTGCGCACCCACTTCAAGACCGACGACGGCGAGTTCGCGGCGGTCGACGGGGTCAGCTTCTCGGTCGATGCCGGGCGCACGCTGGCCATCGTCGGCGAGTCGGGCTGCGGCAAGAGCGTGACCTCGTTGTCGATCATGGGTCTGGTGCCGGACCCGCCTGGGCGCATCCGCGGCGGGTCGATCCGCTTCGAGGGGCGCGAGCTGGTCGGCGCGCCGGCCCAACAGCTGCAGGACCTGCGCGGCAACGGCATGGCGATGATCTTCCAGGAGCCGATGTCGTCGTTGAACCCGGTGTTCACGATCGGCGAGCAGATCGTCGAGGGCTTGCTCCGGCACCGCGCGATGGACCGTGCGCAGGCCACCGAGCGCGCGCTGCAGATGCTGCGCAAGGTGCGCATCCCCGCGCCCGAGCAACGCTTCCATGATCACCCGCACAAGCTCTCGGGTGGCATGCGCCAGCGCGCCATGATCGCGATGGCGCTGGCCTGCGAGCCGCGCCTGTTGATCGCCGACGAACCGACCACGGCACTCGACGTCACGATCCAGGCGCAGATTCTGGAACTGATGCGCACGCTGCAGGGCGAGACCGGCGCGGCCATCATCCTCATCACGCACGACCTCGGCGTGGTCGCCGAGGTGGCCGACGAGGTGGCGGTGATGTATGCCGGCCGCCTGGTCGAACAAGCGCCGGTGCAAGCGTTGTTCGACGAACCGCAGCACCCGTACACGGTCGGGCTGCTGGGCTCGATCCCGCGACTGGACCGCACGCTCGACCGCCTCGCCTCGATCGAGGGGCAGGTGCCGAGCCCGATGAGGCGGCCCGTGGGCTGCGCATTTGCCGAGCGCTGCCCGTTTGCCGACGCGCACTGCCGCGCCGAGGCGCCGGCACTTCGCGAGGTGGGGCCGTCGCACCGGTCGGCCTGCTGGAAGGCGCCATTGGATCCGCAGGTGCTGATGGCGAATCGCGAAGGGGCCGTGTCCGCATGACCGCCTCGGCGCCGTTGCTCGAGGTCGAGGGCCTGGTCAAGCATTTCCCGCTGCGCGGCGGTGTCCTGGGCCGCGTGCGCGGGGCGGTGCGCGCCGTCGATGGCGTGGATCTCCACATCGGGCGTGGAGAGACGCTGGGCGTGGTGGGCGAGTCGGGCTGTGGCAAGTCGACGCTCGGGCGCCTGGTGCTTCGGCTGATCGAGCCCAGTGCGGGGCGCATCCGCTTCGAAGGCCAGGACCTCGGTGTGCTCGATGCACGTGACTTGCGGGCGCGGCGGCGTTCGATGCAGATCATCTTCCAGGACCCGTATTCGTCGCTGAATCCGCGCATGACCGTCAGCCAGACGCTGGCCGAGCCGCTGACGCTGCACGGTCTGCACGCGGGGCGCCAGCGCGAACGCGTGGACGAACTGCTGCACACCGTCGGCTTGGCTCCCGAGCATGCGCGCCGCTACCCGCACGAGTTTTCCGGCGGGCAACGCCAGCGCATCGGCATCGCGCGCGCCCTGGCCGGCGAGCCCCGGCTGATCGTCTGCGACGAGGCGGTGTCGGCGCTCGACGTTTCGGTGCAGGCCCAGGTGGTCAACCTGCTGCAGGACCTGCAGCGTCGATTCGGCCTGGCCTACATGTTCATCGCGCACGACCTGGCGGTCGTCAAGCACATTGCCACGCGTGTGGCGGTGATGTACCTGGGCCGCATCGTCGAGATCGCCGACAAGCGCACGCTGTTTGCCGCGCCCCGCCACCCCTACACGCAGGCGCTGATGTCGGCGATCCCGCTGCCCGAGCCCGGAGTGCAACGCCAGCGTGTGCTGTTGCAGGGCGATGTGCCCAGCCCACTGGCGCCGCCGCCCGGTTGCCACTTCCATACCCGCTGCGCGCACGCGCAGCCGCGCTGCTCGCAGGAGACGCCGCCGCTCGTCGTCGAAGACGGGCATGGCGTGGCCTGCCACTTGTGGCGCCAGATCGAGACGCCTGCGTTGCCACGGCATGCCACCGGCGACACCGCCGCACGCCGGCGCCTGGCGCAGCTTCAATCGGCATTCGTCGCGCCGACCGCCGCCGAGACCTGACCTTCCAAGATCGACCCATCACCCAGGAGCCCACCCATGAAACTGACCCTCCGCTCGACCATGACCTGCGTGCTTCTGGCGGCGGCGCCGTTCGCGCTGCAAGCGCAGACCCTGCGCATCGGCCTGGCCGAGGATGCCGACATCCTCGACCCGACGCTGGCGCGCACCTATGTCGGCCGCATCGTCTTCGCGGCGATGTGCGACAAGCTGCTGGACATCGACGAGAAGCTCAACATCGTGCCGCAACTGGCGACCAGCTACGAGTGGTCGGCCGACAGCAAGGCGTTGACGCTCAAGCTGCGCCAGGGCGTGACATTCCACGACGGCGAGAAGTTCGACGCCGCCGCGGTGAAGTTCAACATCGAGCGCCACAAGACCATGCCCGGCTCGAACCGCCGTGGCGAACTGGCCCCCGTGAGCTCGGTCGACGTGGTCGACCCGGCCACCGTGCGGCTCAACCTGTCGGCGCCGTTCTCGCCGCTGCTGGCGGCGCTGGCCGACCGGGCCGGCATGATGGTGTCGCCCAAGGCGGCGCAGGCGGGCGGCGCCAATTTCGGCGTCAAGCCGGTCTGTTCGGGGCCGTTCAAGTTCGTCGAGCGGGTGGCGCAGGACCGCATCGTCTTCGAACGTTATGACGGCTACTGGAACAAGGCCGCGGTGCACTTCGACAAGGTCACCTATACGCCGATCCCGGACGCCACCGTGCGCCTGGCCAACCTGCGGTCGGGCCAGCTCGACTTCGTCGAGCGTGTGGCCGCGAGCGACATGGAGGGCCTGGCGAAGGACAAGAACCTGAAGGCGGCGCGCATCACCGAGATCGGCTACCAGGGCATCACCATCAACATCGGCAAGAGCGACCGTGCGCAGAAGAACCCGCTCGGCCGCGACCCGCGTGTGCGCGAGGCCTTCGAGCTGTCGCTCGACCGCAGGGGGCTGGCGCAGGTCGTGATGGACAACGAGGCCATCGTCGGCAACCAGTGGGTGGCCCCGAGCAACGGCTACTACGCGAAGACCGTGCCCGTGCCCGCGCGCAATGTGGCGCGCGCCCGTGCCTTGCTGAAGGAGGCCGGCGTGACGAATCCGAGCTTCACGCTGGTGACGACCACGGCGTCGGACGCGCAGCGGCTGGCGCTGGTGGTGCAGGCGATGTCGAAGGACGCCGGTTTCGACGTCAAGATCCAGACGACGGAATTCGCCACCTCGCTGAACATGGCCGACAAGGGCGACTTCGAGGCCTACGTGCTGGCATGGAGCGGGCGCGCCGACCCCGACGGCAACCTTTTCAGCTTCTACGGCTGCAAGCAGCCGCTGAACTACGCGGGCTACTGCGACACGGAAACCGACGAGTTGCTGAAGCGCTCGCGCAGCCTGCGTGAACCGGCCGAGCGCAGGAAGGTGTACGAGCAGATCGCCGCGCGCATCGCCAAGGAGCGGCCGATCGTCTACCTGTATCACCGCAACTGGCTCTGGGCCTACAACGCCAAGCTCGGCGGCGTGCGCCTCATTCCCGACGGCCTGCCGCGCCTGCAGGGCCTGAAGTTCAACTGATGCCGGGGCGGCCGGTCATCGCATAGGGCGCACGGGATGTTCGAGTTCCTCGTCAGGCGCATCGCCACGCTGGTGCCCACGCTGGTGTTCGTGTCGATGCTGATCTTCGGGCTGCAGCAACTGCTGCCCGGCGATCCGGCCATGATCCTGGCCGGCGAGGAACAGGACCCCACGGTCATTGCGCACCTGCGCACCAAGCTGCACCTCGACAAACCACTGCCCACCCGCTACGCGTACTGGGTGGGCGGCGTGTTGAAGGGCGACCTGGGGGAGTCCGTGCGCACGCAGCTGCCCGTGCGCGAGCTCATCCTGCAGAAGCTGCCGGTGACGGTGGAACTGGCGTTGCTGGCGATGCTGGTGGCCGTGCTGGTCGGCATCCCGGCGGGCGTGGTCGCCGCGGTCGGCCGCGGCACCGCGTGGGATTACGCGGCCAACGTCTTTGCGTTGTGGGGGCTGTCGACGCCGAATTTCTGGCTCGGCATCCTGATGATCCTGCTGTTCTCGGTGCAGCTCGGTTGGCTGCCGGCCTCGGGTTACGTGAGCCCGTTCGAGGACCTGCGCGCCAACCTGGCCGCGATGGTGATGCCGGCCTTCGTGCTGGGCAACGCCATCGCTGCCGTATTGATGCGGCACACGCGCAGCGCGATGCTGCAGGTGCTCTCGGCCGACTACGTGCGCACGGCAAGAGCCAAGGGCCTGTCGGAGCGCACCGTGGTCCTGCGGCACGCGCTGCGCAATGCCCTGACGCCGATCATCACGCTCGGCGCGCTCGAACTCGGCACGCTGCTTTCGGGTGCAGTGCTGACCGAGCAGGTGTTCACGATTCCCGGCTTCGGCAAGCTGATCATCGACTCGGTGTTCAACCGCGACTACTCGGTGGTGCAGGGCGTGGTGCTCGTCACCGCCACGACCTACATCGCGCTGAACCTGATCGCCGACCTGGCCTATTTCCTCGTCAATCCGCGGCTGAGGGGATGAGCGTGCCGGCTGTCCTCCCCGCCACCGCCGCGAATCCGTCCGCGCCGGAAGCGGGGCCGTGGCGCCGGGCCTGGCGCCGCCTGCTGCGCCGGCGCAGCGCGATGCTCGGGCTCGTCGTCGTGCTGGGCTTCATTGCGCTGGCGCTGCTGGCCCCCTGGGTCGCGCCGCAGGACCCGATCGCGACCGACTGGGGCGCGATCCGCAAGCCGCCGAGCGCAGCGCACTGGTTCGGCACCGACGATATCGGCCGCGACGTGCTGTCGCGCGTGGTCTGGGGCACACGCGCTTCGCTGCTGGCGGGTGTCGTGTCGGTGTCGATCTCGCTGCTGCTGGGCGTGCCCATCGGGCTGGCCGCCGGGTTTCTCGGCGGCTGGGTCGATGGGCTGATATCGCGCATCACCGATGCGTTCCTGGCCTGCCCGTTCCTGATCCTGGCCATTGCGCTGGCCGCGTTCCTGGGGCCCAACCTGACCAACGCGATGATTGCGATCGGCGTTTCGGCCACGCCGATCTTCGTGCGCCTGACGCGGGCCCAGGTGCTCAACGTCAAGGTCGAGGACTACATCGAGGCGGCCCGCGCGGTAGGCAACCCGCCGCTGCGCGTGGCGCTGCGCCACGTGCTGCCCAACATCACGGCACCGGTCATCGTGCAGGCCACGCTGGCCATTGCCGCGGCCGTCATCGCCGAGGCCAGCCTGTCGTTCCTGGGCCTCGGCCAGCAGCCGCCTGCGCCGAGCTGGGGCAGCATGCTCAATACGGCCAAGAACTTCGTCGACAACGCGCCGTGGATGGCGATCTGGCCGGGGTTGTCGATCTTCGTGCTGGTGCTGTCGTTCAACCTGCTCGGCGACGGATTGCGCGATGCGCTCGATCCGCGCCAGCAGTGAGCCTGCGGCTGTGCCCGCCCGATCTACTTGAGCAGCCCCTTGTTCTTCATCTCGGCGATCGAGCCTTCGTAGTCGCTCTGCACCGCGCCCTGCGCCTTGGCCCAGGCGGCAAAACGCGCGATGCCGGCCTCGAAATCGAACTTAGGCACGAAACCCAGCAGGCGTGAGGCCTTGTCGAGGCTCGCGTAGTTGTGGCGGATGTCGCCGACGCGGAAGTTGCCGCTCACCGCGATGGGCACGTCGCGGCCGAGTTCGCGCACCAGCGTGCGCGCCACCGTCATCACGTCCACCGGCCGGCCGGCACCGACATTGAAGACCTCGTTCGCGGCACCGGACGCTTCGAGCGCGAGCACGGTGGCGTCGACCACATCGTCGATGTAGACGAAGTCGCGGCTCTCGAGTCCGTCCTCGAAGATATTGATCGGCTTGCCGCCCATGATCAGGTTCGAGAAGATCGAGAGGATGCCGGTGTAGGGGTTGGACAACGACTGGCCGGGCCCGTAGACGTTCTGGTAACGCAGCGCCACGCCCTCGATGCCGAGCGTCGGGCACACGGTCATCACCAGCTGCTCCTGCACCTGCTTCGTGATGCCGTACACGCTGGACGGGTGGATCGCCGAATCCTCGTCGGTGGCCACGACTTGCAGCGGCGCGCTGCAGCCCGCATGCCTGACCTCGAAGTCGCCGCGGCTCATGTCGGCCGATGCGCGGTGGCCGGGGTAGACGACGCCGAGTTCCTTCGACAGGTACTTGCCCTCGCCGTAGATCGAGCGCGAAGAGGCGACCACGACGCGTTTCACCGTTTGCGGGGTGTCCTTGGGCGCGTTCGCCAGGATGTCCAGCAGCAGCGACGTGCCGCCCACGTTGATGCGCGCGTAGTGCTCGATCTGGTACATCGACTGGCCGGTGCCCGTCTCGGCCGCATAGTGGACGACGGCGTCCTGGCCCTCCAGGGCGGCAGCGAGTGCTTTGCGGTCGGTGACGCAGGCTTCGATGAAACGCACCTGCCCGTCGATCGAGCGGAACAGCGGCGACTGGCGCGGCTGCGGCCCGTGGATCTGCGGCGACAGGTTGTCCAGCACGGTGACGGCCCAGCCGCGCGCGCGCAGCGCCAGCGCCAGGCGCGAGCCGATGAAACCGGCGCCGCCGGTGATGAGGATGTTCTTCGTCATGCGGCGCTGTCGACGGGCGCCGCTGGCGCCGGCGCGATGAGCTGGACGGTCTGCTCGATGTGACCACGCGACGACGCGCCGAAGACCACCGACTGGACGTTCAGGCCGTTGATGTAGGCGTACGCCTCGGCGGGCGGCACCGCGCCCGACGCGAGCGTAGACATCGCCATCACGGCGTAATCGCCGCCGTCGTTCTGCGCCAGCATCTCCTCGTAGGCCTGGACGCCGGGCGACATCAGGTATCCGATCTTGTTGATCGACGCGCAGATCACCACGTCCTTGATACCCCAGCGCTGCAGTGCGCTGCGCAGCGCCGGCAGGTTCTGCGTGATCAGCCCCGGCGTGGCGCCGTGCTTCTTGCGAACGTACTCGCAGTACTCGACGAAGAAGGTCTCGATGCCCAGCCCGAGCAGCAGGTCGGTGAAGATGTTCTGAAGAAAGATCACGCGCACATCGAGGCCGCGGAAGATGCGCATCTCGGTATCGACCAGCATGCGCATCAACTGCATGCCGTCGCGCGAGACCATCGCCAGACCGCCCTGTGCCAGCCGTCCCAGGCCCGACAGCGCCGACGCGCCCTCCTGGAACACCATGCTGTTGAGTGCGGCCAGGATGCCCTTCTCGGCCACCAGGTTGGCGTACTTGTGCGGGTAGGGGATCGACGGGTACCACGCCAGCTCGGGGTACTCGGAGGCACGCGAGCGGAAGCGCTCGCAGATGTCGACGGCCCGGTCGTTGCTGTTGAGCATGACGGCACGCACGCCGGCGTCGAAGGCGTTCTGGTAGACGTCGAAGATGCTGTCCAGGCTGTGGAAGCGCTCGGCGAGTTGCTGCGCCTTGTCCTGCGACATGTGGTTGATGCCGAAGAACTGGTTGTCCCCGAACACCACGCGGTCGATGGCTTTCATTCAGCGCACTCCCTTCTGGTTGGCTTCGAAGTCGGCAAAGATCTGCTCGATCACGCGCAGCGTGTCGGTGCCGTCGGCGAAGCTGCAGCGCTGCGCGACGGTGTCGCGCTGGCGGATGCAGTCGACGAAGTGGTAGAGCTGCGACGTGAATTCCATGCCACGCACGTAGAACGGCACAGGCTGGAACACGTCCGTGATGTTGAGCTGGTTCCAGCCCGCCTTGAATCCATGGGCGGGCGACGGCTCGGTCAGGTGGACCTTGATGCCGTGCTGGTCGACGAGCAGGCGCCCGCGCTTGCCGAAGACCTCGAGCTTGTTGGTGGGTTTGCGATAGCTTTCGTCGCTCCAGTTCACGTAGAGCTGGCCCGCACGGCCGTCCTTATAGAGCATCGTGCTGGAGACGATGTCCTCGACGTTCTTCGAGAACACGTTCGACAGCCACGTGCCCGCCACGCGGTCGGGCCTGCCGAACAGGTAGTTGATGAGGTCGATCGAGTGCGACGCCATCTCGAAGATCGCGCCACCGCCCTGCGCATGGCTGGCGCGCCAGCCGGTCTCGTCCTGCTCGCGGATGATGGTGCGGCTGTACATCTCGCTGCGGAACCGCAGGACATCGCCCAGCAGACCCGCGTCGACGAGCTGCTTGGCACGCGCGAAGGCGTCGTTGAACCGGTTGACGTAGCCGACCTGGTTGACGAGTCCGGCCGCATCGAAGAGCGCAGCCAATTCGGCGCCGTGCGCCGACTGCAGTGCAAACGGCTTCTCGACGAACGCGTGCAGGTGGCGTGCATGCACCGACCTCAGGATGTCGTGGTTCAGCGCCGGCGGCGTGCAGACGAGCACGGCGTCGAGCGTCTCGCGCTCGAGCATGGCGCCGTGGTCCTTGTACGTGCGCACCTTGACGTACTTTTCCAGCATGCTGTTCATCACCGACGACGGGTCGGCCACGGCGACCACCTCGACGGCCGGGTGCGAGTTGATGATGGCGTGGTGCGTGATGCCCATGCGCCCGGCGCCGATGATGCCGACCTTAAGCGGTGTGTCGTTCACGGGGGAACCTCTTGATGCGCAGCACCGCGAGCAGCAGGTGCCAGAAGAAGATGAAGATGTTGGGGTAGCGCTTGAGGATCTCGGGGCGCTGGATCGTGCGCACCAGCCACACGAGCTTGAGCTTCCACCAGATCGGCGCCACCTCGCGCTCGTTGCCGGCGTACCAGTCGAAGACCCCGCCGATCGATACCGCCAGGTGCGCGTGGATGCGGCCACGGTGTTTGTGCGCCCACTTTTCCTGTTTCGGTGCCGTCATGCCGAGGAACAGCACATCGGGCGCAAAGGCGTCGATCGCCT
>JAHECD010000175.1 GCA_024641945.1 Rubrivivax sp.
GGCCTGGCTGTGGGCCTACGCGCCGGCCGCGCTGGCGATGCGCTGGCTCGTCGCGCTGTCGGTCGTGTGGTGGCTCGCGTCGCTGTCGTTCGTGCTGGGCGTGGCCGCGGCACTGGGTTTTGCATGGGCGCTTGCGGGCAAGCCGGCCATCGCCTTCTGGCGCTGGCTGGGCGCCGCGCCGCTGGCCGATGGCGTGCGCACCACGGCGTGGCGCCGCAGTGCCGCCGCGGCGCTCGTGATCGTGGGTCCGCTGGCGGCGCTGCCACTGCCCGACGCCACCGTGGCGCAAGGGGTGCTGTGGTTGCCCGAACAGGCGCTCGTGCGTGCGCAGACCGAAGGTTTCATCGACGAGGTGCTGGTCGCCGACGGGCAGGCGGTGCAGGCCGGCGAGCCGCTGCTGCGCCTGCGCTCGCCGGCGCTGTGGGCCGACCGCGAGCGCCTGCTCGGGCGTGTGCAGGCGCTGCTGGCGCAACAGCAGCAGTCCCTTCGCGACGACCCCGCGCGGGCCGTCGCGGCGGGCCACGACTTGCAGGCGGCCCAGTCCGAGCTCGACCTCGTGCAGGAGCGGCTCGCGCAACTCGTGGTGACCGCACCCTCGGCCGGCCGCGCGGCGCTGGCGCAGGCCGACGACCTGCCGGGACGCCACGTCGAGCGCGGCGCGCTGCTCGCCCATCTGGATACCGGTGAGCCGGGTGTCGTGCGGGTGGCGATCCCGCACGAGCGTGCCGCCCTCGTCACCGCGCAGGGCGGCCCCGTGGAGGTGCGCACGGCGGACCCCGCCGCGCCGTTGCTGCACGGTCGCTGGGCTGGCCAATCGTCGGGCGGCGGAGCGAACCTGCCGAGTGCCGCGCTCGGCGCCCTCAGCGGCGGACGCATCGTCACCGACCCCGACGACAAGGACGGCCTGCGCCCCGCACAAGCCGTGGTGCTGGGCGAGGTCCAGCTCGAGTCCGCCGTCGGCCGGCGCATCGGCGAGCGTGTGCTCGTGCGTTTTTCGCACGGTGCCGCGCCGCTCGCGTGGCAGGCCGCGCGCGCGCTGCAGCAGCTGGTGCTGCGCCACTTCAATCCCGCCCAATGACGGCCGCCCGCCACATCGCATTTCACGTGGGCCTGCCGCCGGCCGCGCTGCCCGTGCCCGGCCCGCTGGCCGGCACCTACCCGCAGCGCAGCGACCTGCTGGCCGCCTGGCGCCGCCCCTGGGCCGCGGTGCAGCTGGCCCGGTTTCAACACCGTGCACGTGCGCGCGGCGTGGCATCGGTCCCGCACGTACTTTGCGCCGCCGTGCGCGCGCAGCAGGCCGTCTGGTGCGCCTTGGGCGCAGCGGAGTTCGTGCCCCGCCTGCACGACCTGCGCGCACGCCTCGCACGCAGCGGGTTCGACGGCGCGCTGCGCGTGGAGGCCCTGGGCTGCGTGGCCGCGACGATGCAGCACACGCTGGGCCGCGACCCCTTCGACAGCCAGATCGTCTGCGCCGGCATCCTGCTCGACGACGACCTCGCCGAAATGGCCACCGGAGAGGGCAAGACCCTCGCCGTGGCGCTGGCTGCCGCGGTCGCCGCGCTCGCCGGCGTGCCCGTGCACGTGATGACGGCCAACGACTATCTGGTGGCGCGCGACGCCGCTGCGCTGCGCCCGCTGTTCGACGCGCTCGGCCTGCGCACCGGGCACGTGCTGGCAACGAGCGACCCCGGGTCGCGCCACGTGGCCTATGCCGCCAACGTCACCTGGTGCACCGCACGCGAAGTCGCGTTCGACCATCTTCGCGACCGGCTGCTGCTCGCCGGCCGCGGCAGCGAACTGCAGCAGCGCGCCACCGCGCTGGCGGGTGTCGAGGCGCCGCCGCTGTTGCTGCGCGGTCTGTGCATGGCGCTCGTCGACGAGGCCGACAGCCTGCTCGTCGACGAGGCCACGATGCCGCTCGTGCTGGCCGAGGCGTTCGACGACCCGGCACACCGCGCGGCCTGTTTCCAGGCGCTCGCGCTGGCCCGCCAGCTCGAGCCCGGGCGCGACGTGCAGATCGAAGGCGCCAGCCATGCCGTGCACTGGTCGGCCGAGGGCCAGGACCGGCTGGACACGCTGGCGGCCGGCCTCAGCGGCCGCTGGCTCAACCGGCGCCACCGGCAGGACCTCACCGCCGCCGCGCTGGTGGCCCTGCACGCGCTCGAACGTGACCGCCACTACCTGGTGCGGGACGGCCGGATCGAACTGCTCGACGCGGTGACCGGCCGCTCCGCGCAGGGCCGCGTGTGGCAGCGCGGCCTGCAGACGTTGGTGGAGCTGAAGGAGCAGTGCAGCGTCAGCCCCGCCACGCGCACCACGGCGCAGACCAGCTTCCAGCGCTTCTTTGCACGTTACCTTCGGCTGGCGGGCACGAGCGGCACGCTCGCCGAATGCCGGGCCGAACTCGCCGCCGTCTACGGCAAGGCCGTGCGGCGCGTGGCGCTGCGCCGCCCGTGCCTGCGCCGGACCGGGCCGGTGCGCCTCTTTGCCGATGCCGCCGCACGCACCCGCGCCGTGGTGGCGCGCTTGCAGTCGCTCGGCGATACCGGCCGGCCCGTGCTCGTCGGGGTCGATTCGGTGACGGCGGCACAGACCCTGTCGCAAGCGCTTGCCGCCGCCGGCATCGTGCACCGCGTGCTCGATGCGCGCCACGACGCCGACGAGGCCGCCATCGTCGCCCGCGCCGGTCAACGCGGCGCCGTGACCGTGGCCACCGCGATGGCCGGGCGCGGCACCGACATCGAGCTCGGCCCCGGCGTGGCCGCGCTCGGCGGGCTGCACGTGATCTGCTGCCAGGACAACGCCTCGGCGCGGCTGGACCGGCAATTCGTCGGCCGCGCCGCACGCCAGGGCGACCCCGGCAGCGCCGAGACCTGGCATGCGCTGGACGCCCCGCGCTGGCAGGGCAGCGCGATTTCAGATTGGTGCCGCATCGGCCGAAAAGCCGATGACGAGGGTGCCCCCGGCGTGCCGGGGGCGTTTGTGCAGTTCTGGAGCACCGCCAGGCAACACAACAGCGAAAGACAGGGCATGCGGCAGCGCCGCCGACTGCTCGAACAGGACCTGAGATGGCAATCCCGACTCGACTTCACCACGTTGCGCGCCTGAGCGCGGACTGGGTGCACCACACCGCCGCCGTGCACTTGTTCACGCTCGGTGGACGCGTGTGCCAGCGGCTGGAGCGGCTGAAGGCCGAACCGGACCTCGCCCGCCGGCTTGCGCGGGGCGGGGCGCTGGTCGTGCTGGGGCTGCATGCGGCCTGGGCCGGCCCGGCACCGGTGGCGCTGGCCAGCTCGTCGGCGCCAGGCACCGCCGGCGGCAGCCCTGCCCCGTCCTCGACCGTGTCAGCCCGGCTCGCGCGCCAGTCGATCGGCTGCCTGATCGGCCCCGAGCGCGTGGCCGATATCGGCACCCCGCTGGCCGGCGTGGTGGGCGCCGTCAAGGTCGACCGCGGCGACAGCGTGAAAAAGGGCCAGGTGCTCGTGCTGCTTGAAAGCGAGGTCGAGCAGGCGGGCCTGAAAGCGGCCCGCGCACGCACCGCCATCGACGCCGACGTGCACGCCGCGCAGGCCAACCTGGCGCTGGCGCGCGACCGTTACGACCGCCTCGCCGGTCTCGTGGGCGACGGCTTCGTGGCCACGCTGCAGGTCGAGCAGGCCCGCGCCGAGCGCGACGTGGCCGAGCAGAAATTGATCCAGGCCCGCGGCCAGCTCAAGGTGCAGACGCAGGAGCTCGGCGTGGCCAAGGCCCAGCTCGGCCAGCGCACGCTGCGCGCGCCGTTCAGCGGCGTCGTGGCGGAGCGCTTCGTCAACGCCGGCGAGCGTGTGGAGGACAAGCCGCTGCTGCGCGTCGCGATGCTCGATCCGCTGCGCGTGGAACTCGTGCTGCCCGCGGCCCGCTGGGGCAGCGTGCGGTCCGGCGAGCGCATCGGCGTGCAGCCGGACCTGCCCGGTGCCGGCAACCTGCTGGCGCGTGTGACGCACATCGACAAGATGATCGACGCGGCGAGCAACACCTTCCGCGTGCGGCTGGCGCTGCCCAATCCCGGCAACAAGCTGCCCGCCGGCGCGCGCTGCAAGGTCGACCTGCCGGCGCCGGCTGATGGGCGCCCCGGTGCGCCGAACCCGGCAACGCCGGCGTCGCCCGCCATCGCACCGGCAGACCTCTCGAGTGCCACGCCGCGGGTGCTGCCCACCGTGCTGCGGCCGACGGGTCCCACGCCGCGCCTGAAGTTGACGATCTGAGCCGGCGGCCTTCGACCCCCCGACCGACCGTGCCCGCCACGTCTTGATGCCACGCCACCCCCACGCCCGACCCGTGCTCGAGGAACTCGAGCCGCGCATCCTGTATTCCGCCGACTTCGCCGCGGTGGCGCTCGGCGTGCAGGCCGCGCAGGGTGGCAGCGCCACGCATGAACTGCGTTTGTCGGCGGCGCCCGCGGCGGCGGCTGCTGCGGGCCACGAGATCGCCTTCGTCGACATGGGTGTCACGGGTGCGCAGGGCCTCGTCGACGACCTGCTGGCGCAGCAGGCGGCGGGCCGCCCGATCGAGGTCGTGCGCATCGAGGCCGGCGCCGACGGCATCGACACCATCACGCAGACACTTGCCACGCACACCGACGTCTCGGCCGTGCACGTGCTCAGCCACGGCAGCGACGGCACCTTGCAGCTCGGCACGGCCCGGCTCGATGCGGCCACGCTGCAGCAGCGCGCCGGCGAGATCGCCGCCTGGAGCGAGTCGCTCACGGCCGACGCCGACCTGCTGCTCTATGGGTGCGACCTCGCGGCCGGCGCAACCGGCCGTGCGCTCGTGAACGACCTCGCCGCGCTCACCGGTGCCGACGTGGCCGCGAGCGTGGATGCCACCGGCAGCGCTGCGCGCGGCGGCAACTGGGTGCTTGAGCAGACCACCGGCACGATCGAGGCAGCTTCGGCAGCGGAGGCCGCGCTGCAGCAGCGTTGGGATGGCCTGCTGGGCATCGAGTTCCAGGTCAATACGACGACAGGCGGTACGCAGTACACACCGGCTCTGACACGCGGCAGCCAGCAGGCCGTGGCCTACGACGCGGCGGGCAACTTCGTCGTCGTCTGGACCAGCGTGGGTCAGGACCAGGGCGGCACCGACGGCGTGTACGCGCGCCGCTTCGCCGCCGACGGCACGCCGCTGACCGGCGAGATCCAGGTCAACTCGACGACGGCGGCGAACCAGAACCAGGCGCGCGTGGTCTCGGATGATGCCGGCAACTTCATCGTCACCTGGACCAGTGACGGCCAAGACGGCAACCTCACCGGCGTCTACGTGCGCCGTTTCGCCGGCAATGGCGCGGCGCTGACAGGCGAGGTCCCGGTCAACACCACGACCACGGGATCGCAGACCAATTCCGTGCTCGGCATCAACCGCAGCACCGGCGACTTCGTCGTCGCGTGGGAAGGCAACGGCGTGGGCGACAGCGCTGGCATCTTCTTACGCCGCTTCGGCGCCACCGGCACTCCGCTCGATGCGAGCGAGCGCCTGGCCAATCTCACCGACGGCGGCACCGAGAAGAACGCTGCCGTGGCGATGGATTCCACCGGGCGCTTCGTGGTTGCGTGGGACGTCAACAACCACATGTATTTCCAGCGCTTCGATGCCACCGGTGCGGCGCAGGGCAGCCGCACGCAGGTGGACAACGCCTTTTCCACCAGCACCGGCGCGGCGATCGCGATGGACGATGCTGGCAATTTCACGCTCGTCTACCGCGAGCAGAATACGGCGACCGGCATCTGGGGCCGTGGCTACCTGGCCGACGGAACCCAGCGCTACACGTGGTTCCAGGCCTCCACCGGTGACGCGACGAGCCCGTCGATCGCGATGGCGGGTGATGGCAGCTTCATCGTCGCGTACGAGAAGACCGGCAGCAACGGGTTCGACATCTATGCGCGGCAGTACGGCGCCACCGGCAGCGCACTGGGCGCGGAGTACGTCGTCAATCAGGATGTCAACGGGGACCAGAACCGCGCCAGCATCGCATTGCGCGACATGAACGGCTACGTCGTCGTCTGGAGCGGCAAGAGCGCCGACGACAGCGACGGTGTGCGCGCGCGGGTGGTCGGCAATGCGCCGCCGGCCATCACGAGCAATGGCGGGGGCAATGCCGCCTCCGTCAACGTGACCGAGAACACGACCGCGGTCACGACGGTCACGGCCACCGATGGCGACGTACCGGCGCAGCCGCTCGGCTTCTCGATCGCCGGCGGCGCCGACGCGGCGAAATTCACCATCAATGCCACGACCGGCGTGCTCGCCTTCATCGCCGCCCCCGATTTCGAGGCGCCGACGGACGCCGGCGCGAACAATGTCTACGACGTCACGGTGCAGGTCAGCGACGGCAGCCTCGTCGATACGCAGGCGATCGCGGTGTCGGTCGTCAACGTCGGCAATACCTTGACCGTCACCACGTTCAACGACGTGCAGGACGGCAGCACCAGCTCGA
>JAHECD010000076.1 GCA_024641945.1 Rubrivivax sp.
CCACGCTGGAGCTGATCGACCGCGCAGACCAGTCGCTCTACCGCGCCAAGCGCGACGGGCGCAACCGCGTCGAGGCCTACGCCGAGCCCGCTCCAATGCCCGAATCCGCCGCCGCTTAGGCTGGCGTCATGACAGAGTCGATTGCAGCCGCTTTGGCCAGCGCGGGATCGAGGCGGACCGCAGACGCGGTGACCTGAGCCGCCATGGCGGACTGCTGCCGATGCGCCAGGCTGACGAGGCCGCGGCGTGGACCCGGAGTGCCCTGCAGCGATCCCTGATTCGGGAGACCCCGAAAGCCTCTACGTCACGGCCCGGGCGAACTGCTTTCGCAGCGCCGTTTCGGCCGGTTCGCAGGCCGACAGGACCTGCACGACCACACGACGTTGCGCGGCGGACCTCTCGTCCTGCGGCCGGCATTGATCAACGATTGATGTAAACCCAGGGCGTGACGTCACTCGTGGCCTCGCTGGCGGCCCAGACCATCGCTCGGGCCCGATAGATGCCTTTGACGGTGCGGCGCGCGCGTTTCCACTTCTTGCGGTTGGCCTCCAGCGACGGCGCATAACGCAGGTCGAACACGGCGTGGAAACGCCCTTGTGCATCGGTCTGCACCTCCGCCACCCGCAGCGCGCCGTTCGGGTCGAAGAGGTCGATGCGCACGCGCTGTTTCGACATCGCAGGCGTCAGACCACCGACGAGCGCGATGGCCGTCTCGCGCTTGTTCTCCCGGTCCTCCTGCAACTTGATGTCCACGTCGCGCCGGATGTGCACGTTGTTCAGCGTGCCGCCGATCGGATAGAAGCGGGAGCCCGCCGGTTGCGGCGCGGGCGACTCGTAGCTGCGCGGCAGGCGGCCGCTCAGGCGCACCGGCGAACTCATCGGCCACTTGCGCTCCTTGTACTGCGCGAAGTCCTGCAGCGGCACGACGAGCAGATCGAAGTGCCGTTCGGCCTTGGCGTCGAGCCAGACCCACGCATGCGGGAACTGCACGCCCCAGCCGCGCGGCACGCGGTCGACATTGACGTGCACCATGCGCCGCTCGTCGAGCGGGTTGCGGATCGCGGTGCGGATGAACACCGGCGTGCCCGGGCTGTTCGAGGCGGCGATGAAGTCGAACACGTTCTCCTGCGCGCCATTGTTGCCGCCCGACACTTCGCCGAACTGCTGGCTGGCGTAGACCTTCAGGCAGGTGTGCTGTCCGACCGCCGGCGTCCAGTTGACCTGCGCGTCGGCCGAGCCGTTGACGGCGATCGCGGGGATGTCCTGCACACCGATCGGCGTCCAGTTGCCGTTGTCACCCACGCCGGGCGGGAAGACCGCGTAGTAGGTGAGCTTGACGTTGCTCGCCCCCATCGCGCCGCTGACGTTGACACGCGCCGTGAAGTGGTTGATCTCGAGCACCTTGGGCTTGTCGCCGTTGCCTTGCGGGCGTCCCTGGGCGTCCATCGGCTGGTCGAAGCTGCCGAAGGGGGCGCGGTCGACCCAGATGTCGGGCGACTGCCAGTTGCTGTCCCAGGGTGTCACGCGCAGGTCGAACGAGCCGTTGGGATCGTCGACGACGGTCTGTGCCCACTCGACGCGAACGCGACACACCAGCGGGCGCGCCACGACAGCGTCGTCCACCACCGTGATGCGCAGCGCCCGAGCCGGGTCGTCGACGAACTCGCCCGTGCGCAGCACACGATTCGCGTGCATCAGCGTGAGGAAGCGCGTCTGCTGGTTGCTGTGCAACGTGTCGGAGATCGCGGCGGTGACGATCACGCCGCCTTGATTGGGCGCGCCGCCGTCCGGGATGCTGTCGTCGAACACCTGCCCGCTGCCGCCGCCGGGGCGCTGGCGCACCTGGACAAAATAGTGCAGGCCGTCGGTGATCTTGATCTTCAGCAGGTGGTATCGGTTGGCCAGCGTGTCCTGTGCGGTGCCGTGGGCGACGACGTCGTACTCCTGCGAGAACGGGTTGCGGTCCCAGGTGAGCTGCTGCAGGTTGGCCGGGTCGTAATAGCCGAGTTTGTCGAGGTGGTAGCCACTGAACAGCGGGTGGTCGTCGTGGTGGCCCATCATCTCGAAATCGGCTGCCGTGGCCGCCAGCGGGTCCACGAGGTCCGACGAATACACGTCCTCGCCCAGGGTCGCCGAGCCATCGCCGGCGATTCCGGGAGCGGAGACGATGTTGTGGCCGAACTCGTGCGCGCAGCGGCCCCAGTTGGCGCTGTGCTGGATCGCGATCAGGTTGATCGGCTGCGTCAACGTGATGTTGATGTCCAGGTGCGTGGGGTCGGTCGCGGGCTTGCCGTCGTTGTAGCTGAAGTTCTGGCGCGACCAGCCGCCCCAGGCGCGGATGAAGGTGCCGCCCGTGTAGAGCACGCAGGCCATCATCACGTAGTTGTTGAGATCCTTGCCATCGTCCTGTGCCGCTTTCGCGGCCTGCGCCGTGAGTCGGTCGAGCTGGCCCTGGCGGATATTCTCGATGCCACCGGGCGCGTCGACGAAGGTGGCGAAGCTGCCGTCCAGCGTTGCGAAGCCGGTCGTCACGTCGACCTGCACCTTGGTCTTGTCGTAGCTCGCCTGCTTGTAGAAGTCGATCACGGTGTCCCAGGTGGAGGACACGTCGGTGCGCGTCGTGGCCGGGTTCGGCGGGATGCGATCGGTCGCCTGCAGCAGCACGACGATGACCTTCAGCGTGCCGATGGCGTTGACATCGCCCGGCGATGCGTCGCCCTGCCCGGTGAAGCCGATCGGCGGGCCGTCGTCACCCGCACCGGCGTCGGGGTAGCCGAGCACGTGCCAGTCGTGCGGGCCGCTGCCTGTGTGCGCGCCCACCGTCACCTTGACGGGGCCGTCGGACACTTGGGTGGAGGTCACGACCTTCAGCTCGGTTGGCGTGGCGGCGGCGACGAATGCGGGCTGCCCGCCGACGCTGACGATGTTGGCAAGGCGGTCGGGCGAGAAGTTGCTGCCCTGTATGGTCACCAGCGAACCGGGGTGTCCGGCCACGGGGTCGAACGTGGTCACCCGCGGACCCACATAGAACGGCAGAAAGTCGTCCAGCCAGCGGCGCAGGCCGGCCGGGTTGTTCAACAGCGACTGGATGCGCGCGGTGATCTGCGTCTTGCTCAGCGGCCTGGCCATGAGGTGCCTCCTTGCATCGGCCACGCGGCCGGTGCGTGGAAGTCTTGGCCGAGAAGGGAGGGCGTGCAATCCCTAGCGGGGCGGGGTCGGACGGCCGGCGGCTGAACTGCTGCGGTCGCTCGATCCGGGCAGGCCACGACTGTCTCTTACTCGTGCCGCAGCGCCTCGATCGGATCCAGCCGCGCCGCCCGTCGTGCCGGGAAGAAGCCGAACAGCACGCCGATCCCGGCCGAGAATACGAACGACAGCACATTGATCCGAGCGTCGAACAGGTAGGGCACTTCCATGAGGCGGGCAATACCGATCGAGGCGCCGGTGGCCAGCCCGATGCCCACCATCCCGCCGAGCGACGACAGCGCCACCGCCTCGATCAGGAACTGCATCAACACCTCGCGCTCGAGCGCACCGATGGCCAGCCGGATGCCGATCTCGCGCGTACGCTCGGTCACGCTGACGAGCATGATGTTCATGATGCCGATGCCACCGACGAGCAGGCTCACCGCAGCGACCGCGCCCAGCAGCATGGTCATGACCTTGGTCGTGCCCGACAGGGTGTCGGCGAGTTGCTGGGTGTCGAGCACGTTGAAGTTGTCTTCGTCACCAGGGGCGAGCTTGCGCCGCTCGCGCAGCAACTGGCGCAGGCTCGCCTTGATGCGTGTGCCGTCGCTGCCGTCCTGCATCGACACCAGCAGCGTGGCCACGCGCTGGCTGCCCGTCACGCGCCGCTGCAGCGTGCGCAGTGGGATCAGCACCATGTCGTCCTGGTCGTTGCCCATCGCAGCCTGCCCCTTGCCGGCGAGCAGCCCGACGATCTCGCAGGAAAACTGCTTCACGCGCAAGGGCTGGCCGATGGGGTCGGTGCCAGCGAACAACTCGCGCCGCAGGGTCTGGCCGATCAGGCACACCGCACCGCCGGCCTGGAGTTCGGCGTCCGTGAACCGGCGGCCCGATGCAAGTGTCCAGTTGTTGGTGTCGAAATACGCGTTCGTGCTGCCGGTGATGCTGGTCTGCCAGTTGCGGCCGTTGGCCACCACCGTGGCACCCGAGCGCGCCTCGGGCGCGACCGCACGCACGCCGCCGATCTGCAGCGCAATCGCTTCCGCATCGCTCTCCTTGAAACTCGGCGCGCCGCCGCCGGGCATGCCTGGGCCGAGGCGTTGCCCGGGTCGCACCATCAGCAGGTTGGTGCCCAGGCTCGAAATCTGGTCCTGCACCGCGCGCGTGGCGCCATTGCCGACGGTCACCATCGTGATCACGGCGCTGACGCCGATCACGATCCCGAGGATGGTGAGAAACGAGCGCAGCAGGTTTCGGCGGATCTCGCGCAGCGCCAGCAGCAACGTATTGAGCCACATCAGGCGGTCTCCGTCGCGCTGTCCTCGGCCTGCGTATTGGCGCCGTCGCTGGCGATGACCCCATCGACAAAGCGCACGACGCGCCGTGCAAACCGCGCCATGTCCGGCTCGTGGGTCACCATCAGCACGGTGATGCCGCGCTCGGCGTTCAGGCGCTTGATCAGCTCCATGATCTCGAGGCCGTTCTTCGAGTCGAGGTTGCCGGTCGGCTCATCGGCGAGCAGCACGGTGGGCTCGGTGACGATGGCCCGGGCGATCGCGACCCGCTGCTGCTGTCCGCCGGAAAGTTCCGAAGGCGTATGGTGCCCCCAGCCTTCGAGACCGACCGACGCCAAGGCCGCACGTGCGGCGCGATGGCGCGCTGCGGCGCTCTCGCCGCGATAGAGCAGCGGAAGCTCGACGTTCTCCTGCGCCGACGTGCGCGCGAGCAGGTTGAAGCCCTGGAAGACGAATCCGAGATGGCGCCGGCGCAGCCGCGCACGCTGGTCCCGAGTCATGCGTTCGACATGCACGCCTTGAAAGAGATAGGCACCCGCCGTGGGCGTGTCCAGGCAACCGAGCAGGTTCATCGCCGTCGACTTGCCCGATCCGCTCGGGCCCATCACGGCGACGAACTCGCCGGGTGCGACGTCCAGATCGATGCCGCGCAAGGCCGCAAACGCCGTGCGGCCCTGGCCGTAGACCTTGGTGACACCGCGCAGCCGGATCAGCGCCGCGCCTTCGTCTTCGGAGGCGGCGCTCATGGCGCACCGGCATTGCGCTGGTCGGTGATGACCTGCATGCCGGGCTGGAGATCGCCGCTGCGTACTTCGGTGAAGCGGCTGTCGGCAATGCCGGTGACGACGCTCACGGCCACCGGCTGGCCGTCCTTCAACACCCAGACACGGCGCTGGTTGCCGGCGGCCTCCACGCCTGAAGTGCGGTTGCTGCCCGAGCGCGGCATGCGGGGCAGGAGCTTGCCGACGATCCCGGTGCCGGATGGCGATGCGCTCCCCGACGGACTCGCGCCTGTGGCCGCCGGCGTGAACCTCAACGCCGTTGTCGGGACGAGCAGCACGTTGCGCCGCTCGGTCGCCACGATCGTTGCGCTCGCCGTCATGCCGGGCCGCAGGCTCATGTCGGCGTTGTCGACGTCGAGCGTGGTGACGTAGGTCACCACGTTTTCGCTGGTGGTCGAGCCGAAGGCGATGCGGCGTACGGCGGCCGGAAAGTCCCGACCGGCATGCGCAGCGACCGTGAAAGTCGCCTTCTGCCCCACCGTCACCGAGCCCACATCGGCCTCGTCGACGTTGACACGCAATTCCATCTGGGTCAGGTCGTTGGCGATCGTCAACAGGGTCACGGCCTGCAACGACGCCGCAACGGCATTGCCGGGGTCGACCGACCGCGCCAGCACGACGCCGTCGATGGGGGAACGGATCGACGCCTTCGACAGGTTGGTCTCGTCGGTGCGCAGCGCGGCGCGTGCGTCGGCAAGTGCTGCGCGTGTGGCGGCCTCGTCGGCGACGGCACGCTCGACCGCGGCCCGCGCGCTGGCGAGTTCGGCCTGCGAGGGCACCTTGCCACCCGAGAGGCGCGCAACTTCTTCCTGCCGCGCGAGGCTTCCCTGTGCCTCTTTGACAGTGGCGGCGGCGGCCGCAAGCCGGGCCTGTGCGGATGCGACGGACGCCCGCGAGCGCGCGATCTGGTCTGTCAGCTTGGCCGCATCGAGTTCCACCAGCACCTGACCCTTCTTCACCCGGTCGTTCACGTCGACGTGAACCCGTGTCACGGTGCCGGAAAGTTCGCTGCCGATATTCACGGTGCGCGTCGGCTGCAACGTGCCGTTCGCGCCGACCGTCAGCGTCAGGTTTCCGCGGGACACGGGCTCCGTTGCGTAACGCGGGGCCTGGTTCTGGACCTGCCGCGCCTGCCAGAACCCGACACCCGCGACTGCCAGCACCGCCAACAGGACGGCGACCCACAGCGCCGGTCGGCGCCACCATGCCGGGGGCGGCGGCTCGCCGAGCAGCTTGGCGACGTCGGCATCGGTGGGCAGTTTTGGCGCAGGTGCGTTCATGGGTTCGGTCGGGGCGGCGAGGAGAGCGCGTCGGGCGCCAACGCGGTTGCGGGTCTGTCGGTGGGCGCGCTCCAGCCGCCGCCCAGCGCCTTGAACAGACGCACATGGTCGGCCGCCACGTCGGCGGTGGCGCTGGCCAGGCCGTCCTGCGAACCCAGGAGCGTGCGCTGGGTCTCGAGCACGGACTGAAAATCGATCAGCCCACTGGCATACCGCTGGCGAGCGAGCAACGCGCTGCGGTCGGCGGTATCGACGACGGCACGCAAGGTGTCGAGGCGGATGCGGTCGTCGCGCAGCGCCACGAGAGCACCTTCGACATCGGACAGGGCGCCGAGCACCGCAGCGCGGTAGTCGGCGCGGGACTTGTCCAGAGCGGCGTCCTGCGCTCGCACCTGGGCGCGCGCAGCACCGCCATCGAACATCGGAAACGACACGCTGGCGAGCAAGGCGCCCGCGATCGCGCCGCTGCCCGTGAGCGACCCGAGCGTCAAAGCATTGAGACCGAGAGATCCGCCGATCCTGAAGCTCGGCAGGCGTGCCGCCTCGGCGGCATCGACACCCGCCGCGGCCGCGCGAACGCCCCACTCTGCGGCGCGCACGTCAGGGCGGCGGCGCAGCACATCGGCAGGCATCTCGACCGCAAAGCCGTCGGGTGGCACGGGCAGCGCCTTGGCCTCGGCAAGTTGGTCCTGCAAGGCGGTGGGCGGTCGGCCGGTCAACAACGACAGGCTGTGCGCCAACTGCGCGATGCTCTTGGTCAGCGTCGGAAGCTGGGACTGCGTCTGCAGGCTGGCTGCACGCGCCTGCTCGACGTCGAGCGACGACGCCAGGCCGGCTTGCGATCGCCACTGCGCAATCTGCAGCGTCTCGCGTTGCGCGGACAGATTCGATGTGGCGATGGCCAGGCGTTCCTGGGCGCTGCGCAACTGGAGATAGGCCAGGCCCGTCTCGGCGACGACCGAGACGCGGGCATCGTCGAGCGTGGCCGCGCGCGCCTGCACGTCGGCGTCGCGCGCGGACACGTCGGCCTGCTGCCCACCGAAGACATCGGGTTCCCAACTGGCGTCGACACCGGCCTTGAAGAGATTTGTCGGCGGGTTGTTGCCCGAGCGGCTGCGCTGGGCCGAAGCCGAACCCGAAGCCGTGGGTGCGAGGCCCGCCGCCGCCACGTCGCGCAGCGCGCGGGCCTGCCGCAGCGATGCGATCGCCCCCTCCACGGAGGTGTTGTTCGCCAACGTGTCGTTGATCAGCGTGGTCAGCAAGGGGTCGCCAAACCCGGTCCACCAGGTCGACAGCCGCACGCCGGCGTCGTCACCGTTTCCACCGGGAGCGGATGCTGTCCATGTGGACGGAATTTCGACGGACGGCAGTGACACGCTCTGGCGCGATGCCGTTGCACAGGCGGTGAGCAACACGGTCGCGGCCAGCGCCAGGGCGGTGAACGCCCGGGCAGGCACACCGGTTGTTCGTGCTGTCGAGCGGGGCATGCCAGGGAGCTTACGTGGCGATTCCTGCGCCCATGCTGCCGGAAGTCAACCAATGTAAAGCTGTGCCGGCAAGCGGCCGCCAGAGGGGGCGACCGTGTCACTGATGGGTTGCGATGGCGGCGCCGGAGGAGCCGACGGGGGGGCGGGCGCTTTTCAGGGGCGCCCATGCCGTTCATCGCCCGGGCCGCGCCACCCGCGCAGCCCGGTGATGGATCACTACATCAACGTGACTTCGACGCGGCGGGCGTCGGCGTCGGTGCCGGCGCTGGTGACCTCGGGCTTCTTCAGCTCGATGCGGTCCTCGGAAACGCCGGCCGCCTTCAGTGCATCGCGCACGGCGATGGCGCGCTGCTTGGCGAGTTCCGCGTTCATCGCCGGATCGCCCTTGGCGTCGTGGAATCCGCTCACTGCCAGCTTGGCCGTGGCGTTGGCCGTGGCCGCGGCCGCCATCGTCTTCAACGAGTCCATGGCAGCCGGCGAAAGCTCGGCCTTGGCCGATTCGAACGTGACGACGGCCTTGGCGGATGCCGGCATCGCAGCCGGCGCCATGGCGGCAGGTGCTGCCATCGGCGCGGCGGCCGGGGCATGCGCCGTGCTCGTGCCGATCGGCAACAGCGGCACGATGAGCAACGCAACGATGTTGATGATCTTGATCAGCGGGTTCACGGCTGGCCCGGCGGTGTCCTTGTAAGGGTCGCCGACCGTGTCGCCCGTGACGGCGGCCTTGTGGGTCTCGCTGCCCTTGCCGCCGAAATGACCGTCCTCGATGTACTTCTTGGCGTTGTCCCAGGCACCGCCGCCCGTGCACATGGAGATGGCGACGAACAGGCCGGTGACGATCGTGCCCATCAGCAGGCCGCCAAGGGCGGCCGGGCCGAGGGCCAGACCCACGACCACCGGCACGACCACCGGAAGCAGCGACGGGATCATCATTTCCTTGATCGCCGCCTTGGTCAGCATGTCCACCGCCGTGCCGTATTCGGGCTTGCCGGTGCCTTCCATGATGCCCTTGATCTCCTTGAACTGGCGCCGCACCTCGACGACCACCGAGCCCGCCGCGCGGCCCACGGCCTCCATGGCCATGGCACCGAAGAGGTAGGGGATCAGGCCGCCGATGAACAGGCCGACGATGACCTTGGGATCGCTCAGGTCGAAGCTCACACTCATGCCGCGGCTTTCGAGCGAGTGTGTGTAGTCGGCAAAGAGCACCAGCGCGGCCAGACCGGCGGAGCCGATTGCGTAGCCCTTGGTCACGGCCTTGGTCGTGTTGCCCACGGCGTCGAGCGGGTCGGTGATGTCACGCACGCTCTTGGGCAACTCTGCCATCTCGGCAATGCCGCCGGCGTTGTCCGTGATCGGGCCGTAGGCGTCGAGTGCGACCACGATACCGGCCATGCTGAGCATGGCCGTGGCGGCGATCGCGATGCCGTAGAGGCCTGCCAGGTTGTAGGACAGCAAGATCGCGATGCACACGAAGATCACCGGCCATGCCGTCGAGCGCATGGACACCCCGAGGCCCGCAATGATGTTCGTCCCGTGACCGGTGGTCGAGGCCTCGGCAATGTGCTTGACCGGCGCGTACTGCGTGCCGGTGTAGAACTCGGTGATCCAGACCAATGCGGCCGTCAGCACGAGGCCGACCGCGCACGAGCCGATGAGTCGCCACTGGGTGCCGGCACCGAGGGCGTTGTCCGGCATGATGGCCATCGTCACGCCTATGAAAGCGATGAACGACAGCACGCCGGCGACGGCCAGGCCCTTGTAGAGGGCGGGCATCACGTTCTTCATGCCCGGCGAGGCCTTGACGAACGAGCAGCCGATGATCGACGCGATGATCGACACGCCGCCGAGCAACAGCGGGTAGACGACCGCAGCCATCGGGGCCTGCGCGACCATCAGCGCGCCCAACGACATGGTGGCGATCAGTGTGACGGCGTAGGTCTCGAACAGGTCGGCGGCCATGCCGGCGCAGTCGCCCACGTTGTCACCGACGTTGTCGGCGATGACGGCGGGATTGCGCGGGTCGTCCTCGGGGATACCGGCTTCGACCTTGCCGACGAGGTCGGCGCCAACGTCGGCGCCCTTGGTGAAGATCCCGCCGCCCAGACGCGCAAAGATCGAGATCAGAGACGAGCCGAAGGCAAAGCCGAGCAGCGGCTTGAGCACGCTGGCGAGGCTCTTGTCGGGCGTCATGTTGCCGTTGCCGGTAATGAACAGGAAGAAGATGCCCACACCGAGCAGGCCCAGTCCCACCACCAGCATGCCGGTGATCGCACCGCCCTTGAAGGCGACATCGAGCGCCGGGCCGATGCCGCGCGTGGCGGCCTGCGCGGTGCGCACATTGGCCCTGACGGAGACATTCATGCCGATGAAGCCGCAGGCGCCCGACAGCAGGGCACCGAGAACGAAGCCCACCGCCGTGGTGCCGTCGAGGAACACGCCGATCAGCACGGCCAACACGACGCCGACGATCGCAATCGTCTTGTACTGGCGCGCCAGGTAGGCCGCCGCGCCCTGCTGGATCGCGCCGGCGATCTCCTGCATGCGTGCATTGCCTGCATCCTGGCCCAAGATCCAGCTGCGCTGGACAAAGCCGTACAAGACGGCCGCGAGGCCGCAAACCAGCGCTACGTAGAGCGCCATGGTGGTGGACATGAAGTGGACTCCTTCCTCGATCGAAATCTGGTTCTGACCCACACGAAGAACCGCCGTGCAGGGTGCCGATGTGGAACCGGCGGGATGCGCGAAAGCGCGGGGCGGATGTTAAGTGATCGCCGATTCTTGCCGGCACGGTGTTTTCCTGCGCGAAAAGCAGCCTCCCTCGAAGCTCGTCAGGCCCACGCGCAGTCGTCAGATGTCAGCAAGGGCGCTCCGTAGAATGCGCAGCTGTCCCCATTGTTCTGCCTCACCGCGAGTCGAACCCCATGAGCCTGCACAACGTGACCCCCGGCGCCAAAGCACCCGATGAATTCAACGTGATCATCGAGATCCCGATGAATGCCGACCCGATCAAGTACGAGGTGGACCACGAGACCGGCGCGTTGTTCGTCGACCGGTTCATGAGCACGTCGATGCACTACCCGTGCAACTACGGCTATATCCCGGACACGCTGGCGGACGATGGCGACCCGGTGGATGTGCTCGTCATCACGCCCGTGCCGCTGATCCCCGGCGTCGTGGTCACTTGCCGGCCGTTGGGCATGTTGCGCATGGACGACGAGGCCGGTGGCGACAACAAACTGCTGGCGGTGCCGATCGACAAGATCCTGTCGATCTACACGCAGTGGAAGAAGCCCGAGGACCTGAACCCGTTGAGGCTCAAGACCATCCAGCACTTCTTCGAGCACTACAAGGACCTGGAAACGGGCAAGTGGGTCAAGGTGCTGGGCTGGGAAGGCCCGGAGGCGGCCCGTGCAGAAGTCACTGCGGGGATGTCGAACTGGGCGAAGACGCACCCGAAGGCCTGAACGGGCTGCGATCCCGCAGTTCGTCGACATAGGCGTTGACGCCGTCACCTTCGCGGGCGAGGAAATCGGCCACCGCGGAGGCGAACCTCTCGTCGCGCAGCCAGTGGACGGAGGCCGTTTTCACGGGGAGCAGGCCTCGTGCCATCTTGTGTTCACC
The DNA here is from genome assembly GCA_024641945.1 of Rubrivivax sp. Lineage (GTDB taxonomy): Bacteria > Pseudomonadota > Gammaproteobacteria > Burkholderiales > Burkholderiaceae_C > Rubrivivax. The sequence goes on from JAHECD010000076.1 coordinate 11,655, forward strand.
CTGCGCGCCGCCTTCGAAACGGCGGTAGCCCTGCACGATGCACCATGCCAGGGGCTGGTAGTAGCAGGCCTCGAAGTGCAGGCACGGGATGCTTTCGATGCATCCCCAATAACGACCCCACGCGACACCCTGCCGGGCGTCGATGGCCACCAGTGACGCGGCGACGCGCTCGCCGGCACGCCACCCCACGAACATCACCCAGTGCTCTGGCATGGTGGCCGCCAACTGGGTGAAGAACGCCCGTGTCAGGTAGGGCGTGGACCCGTGGGCGCGGTAGGTGAGGGTGTAGCAACCGTAGAAGAAGTCCCAAAGCGATTCATCGATCTCGGCCCCGACGTGGACTGTGAAGGTCACGCCGGCCTCGGCGACCCGCCGGCGTTCCTGCACGATGTTCTTGCGCTTGTGCCGTTGCATCGTCGCCAACAAGGCACCGAAATCGGCAGCTGGCGATTGATCGTCGCGTGTCCAGTGGAACTGCACGCCTTCGCGTACCAGCCAGCCGCACGCGGCGAACGCGTCGCGGTCGAGTTCGTCGACGAACAACTCGTGCGCAGACGAGACGCCTGTTTCTCGGGCAAAGGCCTCGATGGCGGCGGCCATGGCGATGCGCGATGCGGCGTCCACCGCCAGCAGCCTGCTGCCGGGAACCGGCGTGAACGGCACGGCGCCGAGCAATTTGGGGTAGTAGCGCAGGCCATGGCGCTGGTAGGCATCGGCCCAGGCCCAGTCGAAGACGTATTCGCCGTACGAATGTGACTTCAAATACAGCGCTGCGGCACCCGCAAGGGCGCCACCGCGATGCAGGGTGATGAATCGCGGCGACCAGCCCGTCTCCGGCGTCGCGCTGCCCGATCGATGCATGGCTGCGAGGTACGCATGCCGCATGAACGGGGTCGGTTCGGCCTGCGACGCGAGCAGCGAATCCCACACCGAGGCGTCGAGTGCATCGGGGTCGTCGTGGACCCCGATGACATAATTGTTTTCAGTGATCTTCGCCTCCCAACCAACTCAGTTCAAACCATGGTGAAAGTTGCATTGGCGCAGATCAACGCCACCGTGGGCGACCTCGCGGGCAATGCGCGTCTGGTTGCAGATGCGGCACGCCGCGCCCACGCTGCCGGCGCCCTTGTCTTGCTCGCGCCCGAACTCGCGTTGACGGGCTATCCGCCCGAGGACCTGCTGTTGCGCCCGGCGTTCATGAAGGCCTGCGAGGCGACGATCACGGCGCTTGCACGCGAACTCGCGGATCTGGACGGCATGCATGTGGTGGTAGGCCATCCGATGCGAAGCGGCGGCGTCGATCAGCAACGTTCGAAGTCTATGGCGGTGCAGACCCGTTTCAACGCGGCGTCCGTCTTGTCCGCAGGATCGGTACGGGCAAGCTACTGCAAGCGCGAGCTGCCGAATTATCAAGTCTTCGACGAGCGTCGATATTTCATGTCGGGGCGTGATGCCGGCCAAGGTGCCGTCGTCTTCGAGGCCGGTGGCCTGCGCTTCGGACTGTTGATCTGCGAAGACGCCTGGTTCGATGAGCCGGCCCAACTGGCGCGTGAAGCGGGTGCCGAGGTGCTGTGTGTGCTGAATGCTTCGCCCTTTCATCTGGACAAGGCCGCCGAGCGCGAAATGCGGATGGCGCAACGCGCACGTGCCGTCGGCCTGCCGGTGTTGTATTCGCATCTCGTCGGCGGGCAGGACGAAGTGGTCTTCGACGGGGCCTCGTTTGCCGTCGATGCGGCGGGACAGGTCTGCGCCAGGGCGGCGTTTTTCGAACCCGCGCTGGCGATCGTCGAAGTCGAGCCCGGCGGTGGCGTGCGCGGCGAGGTGACGCCCTGGCCCACGGTAGAAGCGCAGGCGTGGCAAGCCCTGGTGACCGGCGTACGCGACTACATCGGCAAGAACGGATTCCCTGGCGTGATCATTGGCCTGTCCGGTGGCATCGACTCGGCGATCGTGCTTGCCATCGCCGTCGACGCGCTCGGCGCTAGCCGGGTGCGCACGGTGATGATGCCTTCGCCGTATACCGCGGACATCTCCTGGATCGACGCGCGCGACATGGCCGCCCGCCTGGGGGTGCGTTACGACGAGTTTCCGATCGCACCGATGTTCGATGCCTTCCGCGCCAGCCTGGCGGTGGAGTTTGCCGGCCTGCCAGAGGATGCGACCGAAGAAAACATCCAGGCACGGGTGCGCGGCACTCTGCTGATGGCGTTGTCCAACAAAACCGGCTCAATCGTGCTGACCACCGGCAACAAGAGCGAGATGGCCACCGGCTACTGCACGCTGTATGGCGACATGGCCGGTGGATTCGCGGTCATCAAGGATGTGGCCAAGACGCTCGTGTACAGGCTCGCCGAATGGAAGAACCAACAGCATTCCGTGCGCGCCGACGGCAGCATGGGCCCGGTGATTCCAGAGCGCATCATCACGCGCCCGCCGTCGGCTGAATTGCGTCCGGACCAGACCGACCAGGACAGCCTGCCCCCGTACGAGGTGCTTGATGCGATCCTCGCGCTGTACATGGAGGACGACAGCAGCATCGACGACATCGTTGCCGCAGGGTTCGACGCGGCGGTGGTCGAGCGCGTCACACATCTGATCAAGGTGAATGAATACAAGCGGCGTCAGGCGCCCGTGGGTATCCGCATCACGCACCGCGCCTTTGGTCGCGACTGGCGCTATCCCATCACGTCGAAGTTCCGTGCTTAAATCAGTTTTAGTTCAGTTGCATCGGAGCCCGCGATGAAACAAATCACCGCCATCATCAAGCCCTTCAAGCTCGAAGAAGTCCGCGAAGGCCTGGCCGAAGTCGGCGTATCCGGATTGACGGTGACCGAGGTCAAGGGCTTCGGGCGCCAAAAGGGGCACACGGAGCTTTACCGTGGCGCCGAGTACGTCGTCGATTTTCTGCCCAAGGTCAAGGTCGAAGTGGTCGTCAAGGATGCCGACGTCGAGCGTTGCATCGAGGCCATCGTGAAGGCCGCGAAGACGGGCAAGATCGGCGACGGAAAGATCTTCGTCACAGGTGTCGAGCAGGTCGTTCGCATTCGCACTGGCGAGACCGACGAATCCGCGGTCTGACCTTACGGCATTCGCCGTTGAGCCACCGCATCGCCGCAGTCGTTGACGCGATTCAGATCTTGCCGAAGTCGTCCGGGTGGCGCGCTTTTTCGGCCTGACCATGCAACAAATCGAGTAGCGACGTTGCATCGTTGCCGGTCTGGACGGTTTCGAGTTGCGAGCGCGACAGGAACCCCTCGTCGACCATGTTCGACATGAAGGCCAGCAAGGGGTCGTAATAGCCGGCCGCATTGAGCAGGCCGATCGGTTGGTCGTGGTAGCCAAGCTGGCGCCAAGTCCAGACTTCATAGAGTTCTTCCATCGTGCCGATGCCACCTGGCAACGCCAGAAAGGCGTCGGCACGCTCGGCCATGGCCTTCTTGCGTTCATGCATGGTTTCAACGACGTGAAGCTCATGCAGGTGGCGATGTCCAACCTCGCGCTCCATCAAGGTCCGGGGGATCACTCCCACCACGCGGCCCCCTGCTGCAAGTGTGGCGTCGGCGACTTCGCCCATCAGCCCCACATTTCCGCCGCCGTAGACCAACTGCCACCCGCGCAGGCCGATCTGCTCGCCCACGGCGCGCGCCGCCTGCGTGTACTCGTCGCGCGCTCCGTGGCGTGACCCACAGTAGACGCAGACCGAGAAGCTGGCCGACTTCATGAGGCCACCCGGTTCCACAGGGCGCCCGACCAGATGGCGCCGCATAACAGGAGCGACAGCAATACCGCTGCGCTGCCGTAGTCCTTGGCGCGTTTGCTCAGGTCGTGGATTTCGAACGAGATGCGGTCGACCGTTGCCTCCACCGCTGAATTGAGAAGTTCGACGATCAGCACGAGCACGACCGACCCTGCCAGCAGGCCAAACTCCACCCAGTCATGCCCGATCAGAAAGGCCGCCGGCAGCATCACGATGGCCAGCCAGAGCTCCTGCCTGAAGGCGCTCTCATGTCGATATGCCGCCGACATCCCTTGTGCAGAGTAGCCCGCAGCCTTCACGATGCGTTCGAGGCCGGTGCGACCTTTGTGCGGATTGCTCATGGGCGGATTTTGCACTTGCCGCGCCGCGGGCGCCGTCTCAGCGCGGGCGTGTGTCGACGAGGCGGGTACCGCATATCGCATCGTGCCAATATTGGCGCTGCGGATGCAGCCGCGACAGCAACGCGTAGACGACCACGCCGACGACCATGGCCACAAACATCGGCATGCCGCCCGTGAGCCCGCTCACGTGGATCGTTGCCCATGCGGGGACGAACCAGACCCAACTGACGACGTATCGCCCCAATGCGCGAACTTGCGAGACGGGCTGCCCGTTCGATCCGGTCAGACGTATGTGCCAGGTCTTCATCGCGACGGTTTGCCCGCCATGGGACCAGAACCACACGAAGTAGATGCCTAGAACAACGAAAAGGAACAGCTGCAGCCCCGTTTGTCCCTGGAGTGCATGTCGCTGCTGCGTCAAGCTCGAATAGAGATAACCGGCGATCATCAGCACGCCGAACAACAGCACCCCTTCGTAGACAAAACAGACGAGGCGGCGCGCCAGCCCAGGCGTTGGAAACGCAGCGGACCCGGCATCCATGCCGGTCATTTCCGCGCGGACGCGGAAGCGGGTCTGGCAGACGGTGCAGTACTCGGCTTTGCGGCCACGGCTGCGCCCTGCGGGCCGCGACGGGGCAACAAGGTGTCGGGATCGACAAATCCCCTGGTGGCAGCGATCTTGGGCAACCCAGTTTGGTGATGCACAGGCGGACTGGGTGGCTGTGTGACCAGCGACGTCGTCGCTCCCGGCCGGGCCTGAATCACGGTCGGCGCGATCGACTTTGGAGTCCCGGTGGGCGGTGCCAGTGTCAGCAGATTCCGCTTGGCCTCGGGCGCACTGGCGGGGGTCGGCGCGGTTTGCCGGAATGGGGCCTTCGACGTCGGCCCGGTCGCCTTGGCCGCAAGAGCCTGGCGCTGGTCTGCTGGCAGCGCCTCATAGGCCTGCCAGCGTTGCTGCCTGTCTTGCGACGTAAATTGACGGGTTTCCTGAAACTGAAGCCTGGCGCGTCCGCGCTCGGCGGGAGACATTCGAAGCCAGTCCGCCATCCTCACCTGGACGCGCTGTCGGTCTTCAGGCGTCATGGCCGGCATTCGAGCGGCCAACTCGACCCACTTTTCCTTGCGTGCTGCACCGATGCGCGGCCACTCCGTCTGCAGCGGGGCGAGCGCGATGCGCTGGGCCGGGCTCAGCGACGACCACGCTGGCCCCTGTTCGGGTACCGGCGCGGCACGGGCAGGGACCCCTGACGTGGTTTGTGCCGCCGAGGGCTGCCATGCGGAGGACCACACAAATACCGAAAGAGCGGCCAACAGCGACAGCTTCGGAAACCGCATCGTCAGGATCCTCAGGGGGTTGGCTGCTTCAAGAATTCGCCAAATCCCGGGTCCGTGTAGGCGCGCGGAGGCAACTCGTCGGCAAGCAAGACGGCGTCGATCTCGGCTGCTGCCTGTATCTGCTCCTCCTGCCCGATCCGATCGATCAGCACCAGGCCGAGCGCCAGCGCCATCAAGGGCGCAATCGATGCCAACCGCAACCACCATGACGGCGCGCCGAAGGCGGCACTGCCGCCGCCGACCTGAAACGCCGGTGTCGACGTCGCGGCACGCCTGGCTTGCTGCACACGTGCCAGGGCTCCCTCGCGGGCGAACCGCAGGCGCTGCGCGATGTCGTGATCGATCTCACGCTCACTCATCGCCGCAGTGACCCGCAAGGCGAACCGCGCCTCGAGCGCTTGACGCTGATTGTTCTGAGCGAGTTGGAGGCTTGTCACAGTGAAATTCCCTTCGCCTTCAATGCCTTGGCCAGTGCATGCACCGCTCGAGAGCAGTGTGTCTTGACGCTTCCCTCGGAACACCCCATGGCTTGGGCCGTCTCGGCGACATCGAATTCCTCCCAGTAACGCAGCAGGAAGGCCTCGCGTTGACGGGCGGGCAGCTCGCCGATTTCCTGTTCAATGGATAGCAGGATCTGCCCCCTCGAGACGGTCTCGGCAGCACTTTCCGCGCCAAGTGCGCCGTCGGCCGATTCCATGCTCTCCAGAAGATCGAAATCTCCGTCCTCGCCCGCCGATTCGAAGTCCGACATGTTGGACATCAGTGCATTGCGCACCTTTTGGCGACGGAACCAGTCCATCGTGGCGTTGGACAGGATGCGCTGAAATACGAGTGGCAACTCCTCAGCGGGGCGGTCGGCATACTTCTCGGCGAGACGCATCATTGCATCCTGGACGATGTCCAAGGCGGCATCGTCGTCGCGAACGGTGAAGGCCGTGCGCTTGAACGCGCGCTTCTCGACGCCCCTCAGAAAGTTCGACAGTTCTTGGTCGGTGGCCAAACGCTGGTGTGAGGGTGCGCCGCACCCGTATGGAACGGTGCAAGATTATGTCATCGCGACCCTTGCACCCAGGGGCGTTGCAGCGGAATGCAATAATGCTGCCTCGCACAAAGCGAGATTTGGTCTCAATCCAGCCCTTCGACCGCGGAGGGTGGCGTTTTGATCGCGCAGGTACCGACACCGCTTCACGAGAGCGCGCTTGAGGTGCACCGATGGTTTTTCGTCAGAGAAATTCACAAAGGTTCGAAATGGACATGTCTGCCGCGGAAGTCAAGCGTGCCGCATCGGCACAACCGCAAACCCCATCTGTCGACCCCAACGGGTCGGAAATCCTCGTCCGCTGCTTGCAGGCGGAGAACGTCCGGTACCTCTGGGGCTATCCCGGCGGCGCCGTGCTGTACATCTATGACGCGTTGTACAAGCAGGACACGATCGAGCACGTGCTGGTTCGCCACGAGCAGGCGGCCATCCACGCGGCGGACGGTTACGCCCGCGCCACGGGCGAGGTCGGCGTTGCTCTGGTGACCTCAGGGCCGGGCGTCACGAATGCCGTGACGGGCATAGCGACCGCGTACATGGATTCGATCCCGATGGTCATCGTCACCGGGCAGGTGCCGACGCCCGCGATCGGCCTGGACGCGTTTCAAGAGTGCGATACGGTCGGGATCACCCGGCCGATCGTCAAGCACAACTTCCTCGTCAAGGATGTGCGCGACTTGGCCATGACGATGAAGAAGGCCTTCCACATCGCTCGGACCGGACGCCCCGGCCCGGTGGTTGTCGACATCCCTAAGGACGTCTCGCTGAAGACCGCCACGTTCCAATACCCGGACCGGGTCGAGATGCGCTCCTACAACCCGGTGCGCAAAGGCCATGCCGGGCAGATTCGAAAGGCGGTGCAACTCCTGCTGTCGGCCAAGCGGCCCTACATCTACACCGGTGGCGGTGTCATCCTGGGCGACGCGGCGAAGGAACTGCGAGAGCTGGTCGACTTGCTGGGCTACCCGTGTACGAACACCCTGATGGGTTTGGGCGCCATGCCGGCCACCGACCCACGGTTCCTCGGCATGTTGGGCATGCACGGCACTTATGAGGCCAACATGTCGATGCAGCACTGTGACGTGCTGCTCGCGGTGGGGGCTCGCTTCGACGATCGTGTGATCGGCAATCCGAAGCATTTCGCATCGGTCGAGCGAAAGATCGTGCATGTCGATATCGATCCGTCGTCCATCTCCAAGCGTGTAAAGGTCGATATTCCAATCGTCGGCGACGTCAAGGATGTGCTGCAGGAGGTGATTGCGCAGGTGCGCGAGGCTACGCTGCGTCCGGATGCCGAAGCACTTCAGGGATGGTGGCGGCAGATTGACGAATGGCGTGCGCGGAAGTGCCTGAGCTACCGGGATAGTGCCGAGGTCATCAAGCCGCAGATGGTCGTCGAGACGTTGCACCGCCTGACGCGCGGCTCGGACGTGTACATCACTTCGGACGTCGGCCAGCACCAGATGTGGGCGGCTCAGTACTACGGCTTCGACGAACCGCGGCGCTGGATCAATTCGGGTGGCCTCGGCACCATGGGTGTGGGCCTGCCGTATGCCATGGGAATCAAGCTCGCCAAGCCCGAATCGGACGTCTTCTGCATTACCGGCGAAGGCTCGATTCAGATGTGCATCCAGGAGTTGTCGACCTGCCTGCAGTACAAGACGCCCGTGAAGATCATTTCACTGAACAACCGGTACCTCGGTATGGTGCGGCAGTGGCAGCAGATCGACTACGGCGGCCGCTATTCGCACAGCTATATGGATGCGCTGCCGGACTTCGTCAAACTCGCCGAGGCCTATGGTCACGTCGGATTGAAGATCGAGAAACCCGCCGATGTGGAACCCGCTCTCCGGGAGGCCATCCGCCTGAAGGATCGAACCGTGTTCCTAGACGTGCGAACCGACCCGACCGAGAACGTATGGCCGATGGTGCAGGCGGGCAAGGGCATCTCCGAAATGTTGCTGGGGTCGGAAGACCTTTGACGGCTTGAACGCTGGCGACTTGGTCCGCGCCACCGCGCGGAATGAGGCGTCTGCGGAAACGCCCGATCGGGACCCACAGCCAAGAAACTAACTGAAATCCAATGGGGTGGCGAAGGGCCAGCGGTTATCGCTGCAGGCCTGATCGACGCACCTGAGGCGAAGACCATGAAACACATCATTGCCGTCCTGCTCGAAAACGAGCCCGGCGCGCTTTCGCGAGTGGTAGCACTCTTCTCGGCCCGCGGATACAACATCGAGAGCCTGACGGTCGCCCCTACCGAAGATGCCTCGTTGTCCCGAATGACGATCGTCACCACAGGGTCGGACGAAGTGATCGAACAGATCACCAAGCACCTCAATCGACTCATCGAGGTTGTCAAGGTCGTCGACTTGACCGAGGGCAGTTTCACTGAGCGCGAGCTCATGCTGATCAAGGTGCGGGCAGTAGGCAAGGAGCGCGAGGAAATGAAGCGCATGGCCGATATTTTCCGTGGCCGCATCATCGACGTCACCGAGAAAAGCTACACCGTCGAGCTCACCGGCGACTCATCGAAACTGGATGCGTTCCTCGTCGCCATCGACCGGACCGCTATCCTCGAAACGGTGCGTACCGGTGCAAGCGGGATCGGGCGCGGCGAGCGCATTCTGCGTGTGTAGTGACTGAACCCCGGCCTGCCGGCGCCTGCCGGTGTGCCAACCCCCGCGGGGCTGTGCAACGCGTCCGGTATACCCCGGTGAACGTCGCGCCACTCCAAACAACGTGAGCAGAGAAGGAAACATCATGAAGGTCTATTACGACAAGGACGCCGACCTGAGCCTGATCAAAGGCAAGAACGTCACCATCGTGGGCTACGGCTCGCAGGGCCATGCACATGCCCAGAACCTGAACGACAGTGGCGTCAAGGTGACGGTTGGACTGCGGCGCGGAGGGGCGTCGTGGGCGAAGGTCGAAAAGGCCGGGCTGAAGGTGGCCGAAGTTGCCGACGCCGTAAAAGGCGCCGACGTCGTGATGATCCTGCTTCCCGATGAGCAGATTGCCAGCGTCTACAAGAACGACGTCGAGCCCCATATCCGGACGGGAGCGTCGCTGGCCTTCGCGCACGGCTTCAATGTCCACTATGGTCAGGTTGTTCCGCGCGAGGACCTCGACGTTTGGATGGTCGCGCCCAAGGCGCCAGGCCATACCGTTCGCAATACGTATACGCAAGGCGGCGGCGTGCCGCACTTGATAGCGGTTCACGCCGACAAATCGGGCAAGGCGCGAGATCTTGCGCTGAGCTATGCCGTGGCCAATGGTGGTGGCAGGGCCGGCGTCATCGAGACCAACTTCCGCGAAGAGACCGAAACTGATCTTTTCGGCGAGCAAGTGGTGCTCTGCGGTGGCACGGTTGAACTCATCAAGGCCGGATTCGAGACGCTCGTGGAAGCGGGATACGCGCCGGAAATGGCCTATTTCGAATGTCTGCACGAGTTGAAGCTGATCGTCGATCTGATCTACGAGGGCGGCATCGCGAATATGAACTATTCGATCTCGAACAATGCCGAGTACGGCGAGTACGTCACTGGCCCTCGGATCGTCAATGACGAGAGCAAGAAGGTCATGCGCGACGTCCTGCGTGACATCCAGACCGGTGAATATGCCAAGAGCTTCATCCTCGAGAACCGGGCCGGCGCGCCGACGCTGATGTCTCGCCGTCGCCTGATGGGCGAACACCAGATCGAGGTCGTGGGTGAAAAACTGCGCGCGATGATGCCCTGGATCAAGGCCAACAAGCTGGTCGACAAGTCCCGGAATTGATCGGGGATCTCGGCTTTGCCGGCCGCCTTCGGGCGGCCTTTTCGTTGCGCTATCCTTCCCGCAGATGAACGACTCGCCCGATCACGATCCCGAAGATGCCGCCGTGCAGATTCGGCCGCGCCGCAAGGGCATCTACGCCTTGCCGAACGCCATCACGCTGTCGGCGCTGTTTGCGAGCTTCTACGCCATTGTCATGGCCATGAACGGCCGGTTCGAGACCGCCTGCATTGCCATCTTCAGCGCCGCCGTCCTCGACAGCCTGGATGGACGTGTAGCCCGCATGACGAATACCCAAAGTGCGTTCGGTGAGCAGATGGACAGTCTCGCCGACATGGTGAGCTTTGGAGCCGCGCCCGCGCTGATCGTCTATCAATGGGCACTCAAGGACATGGGAAAGCTCGGCTGGATTCCTGCCTTTGTCTACATCGCCGGGGCTGCGCTTCGCCTGGCACGCTTCAATGTGAATATCGGCGTCGTGGACAAGCGCTTTTTTCAGGGCCTTCCGAGCCCGGCTGCCGCTGCCTTGGTCATGGGTTTGATATGGGTCGTCGACGACGCCGGCATCAAGGCCGCTACCAAGGTCGACTGGGCCACCTGGTCCGCCTTCGGCATCACGTTGTATGCGGGTCTTTCGATGGTGACCAACGCGCCGTTCTACAGCTTCAAGGTTTTCGGAGGCAAACGAACCGTGCCCTTCATCGTCGTCGTGGCCATAGCACTGGGCATTGCGGTCGTCAGTCTGGATCCGCCGCGTGTCTTGTTTGCCCTGTTCTGCGCGTACGGCCTTTCGGGATATGGCGTGTATGCGTATCGCAAGATGAAGGGCAAGCCGGTAAGCGTCATCGCCACATCGACCGATGAGCCGGATGAGATTGGTTTGCATCGGTAATCGAATCGGTCCGCACTGTGCTACATTGAATACGTGACGAATCGCGCCTTTTCCATCTCGCTGCTGCTTCTAGGAGTGCTCAAGGCGCGCTGATCGTCCACGCATACGCATTTCCGGAACGACGGCCCGCCAGCGCAACGCAGCGGGCCGTTTGCTTTTGTGATTCCTGCAACCGGGCTGCGTGCAAACCCCACGGAGAAGACCCATGTCCGACAAGCTGTTCATATTCGACACCACCTTGCGCGATGGCGAGCAGTCGCCCGGCGCGTCCATGACGCGCGACGAAAAGCTGCGTATCGCACGCCAGCTCGAGCGGTTGAAGGTGGACGTCATCGAGGCCGGATTCGCGGCGTCGAGCAACGGTGACTTCGAAGCAGTCAAGGCGATTGCCGACATCGTCAGGGACAGCACCGTGTGCTCGCTCGCCCGCGCCAACGATCGCGACATTTCCCGCTCGGCCGAGGCGCTGAAGGGCGCGGCGCGAGCTCGAATCCACACCTTCATCGCGACGAGCGATCTGCACATGGAGAAGAAGCTGCGCATGACACGTGAACAGGTTCTCGAGCAGTCCAGGCTGGCCGTGCGGTTCGCGCGCAACCTTTGCGACGACATCGAATTCTCGCCCGAGGACGGCTATCGCTCGGATCCTGACTTTCTGTGCCGTGTCCTCGAAGCCGCCATTGCCGAGGGTGCGACGACACTGAACATTCCCGACACGGTGGGCTACGCCGTCCCCGAGCTTTATGGCGAATTCATCCGCATGCTGCGCGAAAGGGTACCCAATTCCGACAAGGCGATCTGGTCGGTACATTGCCACAACGACCTGGGGATGGCGGTCGCCAATTCACTGGCTGGCGTCAAGATCGGCGGCGCGCGGCAGATCGAATGCACGATCAATGGTCTCGGTGAGCGCGCCGGCAATTGTTCGCTCGAGGAGGTGGTGATGGCAGTGCGAACGCGGCGGGACTATTTCGGACTCGACGTGGGCATCGACGCCACGCAGATCGTTCCTGCCTCTCGACTGGTGGCCCAGACCACTGGCTTCGTCGTGCAACCCAACAAGGCCGTGGTCGGCGCCAACGCATTTGCGCATGCTTCGGGCATCCACCAGGACGGCGTACTCAAGGCGCGCGACACCTACGAGATCATGCGCGCCGAGGATGTCGGATGGAGCGCGAACAAGATCGTGCTGGGCAAGCTCTCTGGACGAAATGCCTTCAAGCAGCGCCTGCAGGAACTCGGCGTCGAACTGGAATCCGAGGCGGAGATCAATGCGGCGTTTGCTCGCTTCAAGGACTTGGCCGACCGCAAGAGCGACATCTTCGACGAGGACATCATCGCGTTGGTCAGCGACGAAAGCGTGACCAGCGAGCAGGAGCACTATCGGCTGCTGTCGTTGTCGCAACGTTCCGAAACCGGGGAACGTCCGCATGCGGCTGTCGCCTTTGCAGCGGGCGCGACGGAAATGCATGCTGAGAGCGACGGCAATGGGCCCGTCGATGCCAGCCTCAAAGCCATCGAGTCCAAATTGAAGACAGGCGCCGAAATGCTGCTTTATTCGGTGAACGCCATCACCTCCGGAAGCACAGAGTCGCAGGGTGAAGTCACCGTGCGGTTGCAGCGCGGGGGCAGGGTGGTCAACGGGGTCGGCGCCGACCCGGATATCGTCGTGGCGTCAGCCAAGGCGTACCTCGCGGCGTTGAACAAACTGCACAGCAATGCCGAAAGGGTTGCCGCGCAGGGATAAGGTTTGTCAACATTCGTGATCCCGGTCACGGATTCGGGCGCCAGAAGCGCGGATCGTGACCACGACCTCCAGCTGGACGTGCTGCAGCCGAAACTTGAGGAATCGCGCGCAAGTTTTTGATCTTGCGCGTATTTTTCCTCTCGCCTAAACTCGGCGAGCAGGTCAAGGGGTTGCCGTGTTGCGTGTCGGTCTTGGTGGTTGGATGCAGTCGCTGTTATGGACAGTTACAGCGGCGGTGATGCTTGCTGCGGCGTCGGAGGTCCATGCCCGTCCGGTCGTCAAGAAATCACCCGCGAAGGCAACACATGCGCAGAAGGCCAGTTCTGGCACACGCCAAGCCTCCGCGAAGTCCAAGGTGGTACGCCAGGGCAGGATTGTCAGGTCGCGCGCCGCTGCCAAGATGGCGGTGGTCCCTGCCGTGCCGTCCGTTGGCCAGTTGACGGGGCTCCACTCGGCAGACGACCCGCTTGCGCTCAAGTCGAGCGTCGCGTTGGTCGTCGACCAGGATACGAATCAGGTCCTGTTCAGCA
>JAHECD010000176.1 GCA_024641945.1 Rubrivivax sp.
TGGGCGGTTCGACGGTGGCGCGCCCACCCGGTGTCTGGCCGAGGACGGCGGGCGATTGCCGCAGCGAAGTAAAGGAGGAGGGCTGGGCGCAGCCCAGTCCGGGGGACATGAGCGGAGGCACTCGCCCGGCGGCCTCGGCCCGCACAACGTCTCCGGCCCGAAGCACGAATGGCTGCAACGGGCCGTCTCCGGACCGCTGCCTCGCCAGATCAAGCGTCAGCATGACGCTGCAAAGCTGACTCCTTGGCACTCCTGAAAGGCGCCCGCGCGGCACGACTCCGCGCGGGTCACCGGCAAGCGCCAACCGCTCAAGTCGACACCGAATTGCGACGACCTTGCCGTAGGGCTGACTTGGCCCACCGTGGTCGACGCTGTACTTGAAGGCGCCGTTGTCGCTCGCCCCGCCCGGGTTCTTGATTTGCCAGGTGCTGCCTGCCGAAACCACATTGCCAAGGCCCACAGGTGATCAGGCAGGCGGCGCGCCCACGCCGGGGTTTCCCGGCTAAGCTGAGGCATGGACGCGACCGACTTCCGCCTGGACGAACCGTGAGTGACGCCTTGCGCGTGCTCCCGCTGCCGCCCGACGTGGTGACCGACCTGGCCCGGCTCGGGGACACCCGCACCTGGGAGGCCGGCGCCATGGTCGTCAGCGAGGGCGAGGTCGCCGATTGCATGTACCTCATCCACGAAGGCGAACTGCGCACCTTCATCGCGGGCGAGGGCGGGCGGTCGGTCGAACTCAACACCATGGGCGCGGGCGAGATCTTCGGCGAGCTCATGCTCAGCGGCGACAAACGGTCCGCGAGCGTGCAGGCGCTCACCCGCGTGCGGCTTACGCGGGTCATGCAGGGCGAAGTCGAGCGCCTGGTGGCGCTGCGGCCGGACCTGGCATTCCACCTCATCGAGCGGCTCGCGCAGCGCGTGCGTGTGCTCACGGCCACCGTGCGTGGCCTCGCCTCGGTGGACGTGTACGGCCGGCTCGTGGGCCTGTTCGACGCGCTGGCGCTGGAGTCGGGCGGCACGCGGTTCGTGCCCGGCCCCTTGAGCCAGCAGCGCATCGCCGAAAGGCTGGGGGCTTCCAAGGCGATGGTCAACCGGCTGCTGCGTGACCTGGCCGACGGCGGCTATATCGAGCTGGGTCGCGAACGCATCGTGCTGCTGAAGAAGCTGCCGCCACGCTGGTAGCGCCGGCGGCGGCGCAGTCGTTCACGGCTTCTCAGATTTCGCCCGATTCGCCGAAGGCGACCAGCTCGCCCTGGCTGCCGAGCAGCTCGAAGCGGCCGTTGGCAACGCGCAGTTCCAGGCTCTGGCCCAGACACGCGGGGCTGGCGAAGGTCATCTCGAACCGGCCCAGGTCCATCCCCAGTGCGGCCAGCCGTGCGACCACGGCATTGCGCAGCGCCAGGCCCTGCGCGAAGGGGCGCTTCACGCCGAACAGGCGCGCCGCCCAGGCGGTGGTGTGTACCGGGTTGCAGTCGCCCGAGATCCGGCCGTAGCGGCGGCCCAGGTCGGCGGGCAGCGGCATCGACTCGCACCAGACCTGCGCCGACGTGGCGCACAGCTCGGGGCGACGACGGCGCAAGCCTTGGACGACGCGTTCCAGCGCGGGGTCGCCGTCCATGCCGGCCAGGTCGGCCAACGGCAACGCGCGGACGACGAAGTCGTCGTACACCACCGACAGCAGGGCGCCGCCCCGCTCGGGGCTGCGGCGAATGTCGGAACGCACCGTGATGACCGCCCTTTGTGCAAAGACGCGCCGCACGTCGGTCACGCGGCAGATCAGTTGGTGGTCGTCCGCGTTCGCGCAGGCCGCCGCGCCCGCCCGATGTTCGACCCGATGCCGAAGGTGCAACAGGTGACGGAAGTTGATCCGCATCTCGCCGAACAACTGCGTATACAGCAGCGTGCCGACGCGCTGGTTGTAGAGCAGCGGCGCCTGAACACGCGGGTCCACGTGGAAGACCTGCTGCCACTCGGCGCGTTGTGCCGCGCTGATCGAGACGGGCGCGCGCCGCTCGGGGCGCGCCTGCGCGTCCAGGTGGTGGGGCCTGATCAGGTTGCCCACGGTGCCGCGCCAGTAGGCGAACGCATGGCGCCAGCCCGTGCCCGGTGCGGACGCGTCCTTTGGCGGAAGGATGGCGCGGGCGGTTCCGTCGGCAGGCATCGGGTCCCCTTGCAGAAGAGCGTTGACGATCCGGCCGTATGCGGGTGTCGCAAGGCCGTGCACCGCATCCTCCATGCGCCGCGCGGCCCCGGACCGGCCGCGGTCAATAGTGACCATCGGGCATCTGCCCGGGTTGCCGCGAGTGCCATTCGAAGGGCACACCCGCGCCGGCGGGCGAGTTCCCGTACAGTGACCGCGGGGGGGCGTCCGGCACATCCGTCGCGCGCAATTCCCCAGCCTGGAGCGCACTGCATGACCGAACCCACCGACTACACGCCGCCGAAGATCTGGACCTGGACCAAGGAGAGTGGCGGCAGGTTCGCGAGCATCAACCGCCCGGTCTCGGGGCCGACGCACGAGAAGGAATTGCCCGTGGGGCGCCACCCGTTGCAGCTGTACTCGATGGCGACGCCGAACGGCGTGAAGGTCACGGTCATGCTCGAGGAGCTGCTCGCCCTCGGCCACGCCGGCGCCGAGTACGACGCGTGGATGATCCGGATCAGCGACGGTGACCAGTTCGGCAGCGGATTCGTGGGCGTGAACCCGAACTCGAAGATCCCCGCGCTGATGGACCGCAGCGGGCCGGTGCCGATTCGCGTGTTCGAGTCCGGCGCGATCCTGATGTACCTGGCCGAAAAGTTCGGCGCATTGCTGCCGACGGAGGCCGCGGCGCGCGCCGAATGCCTGTCGTGGCTGTTCTGGCAGATGGGCAGCGCACCGTACCTCGGGGGTGGGTTCGGCCATTTCTACGCCTACGCGCCGACGAAGATCGAATACGCCATCGACCGCTTCGCGATGGAGGTCAAGCGCCAGCTCGACGTGCTCGACAAGCGCCTGGCGCAAAGCCCTTACCTGGCCGGCGACACCTACACGATCGCCGACATCGCCGTCTGGCCCTGGTATGGCGCGCTCGCCAAGGGCCTGGTGTACGAGGCGGGCGAATTCCTGCAGGTGCAGGACTACACGAACGTCCAGCGCTGGACCGACCGCATCGCCGAGCGGCCCGCGGTGAAACGCGGGCGCATGGTCAACCGCGCCTGGGGCGAGCCGTCGAGCCAGCTGCACGAGCGGCATGACGCGGCCGATTTCGACACGAAGACGCAGGACAAGACCGGGACGACGGGCTGACGCCGCCCATAGCCGTCGCCGGCCCGTGCTGGCCGGCAGGGCGTCGGAGCCCGCTTGGCCGCGGGGCCGACCTCAGGGCTTCTTGTTGTGCGAGCCGTCGCACAGCGGCTGGTTGCCAGTGGCCTTGCATCCGCAGAAGTAGACCGTGGTGCTCTGCGCCGCGGTGTATTTCACCGGCGTGAAGGCCTTGGCGGCATTGTGCGAGCCGTCGCAGAAGGGCTGGCTCTTGCTCAGTCCGCAGGCGCACCACCAGTAGTCCTTGCCTTGCTCCACGGCGACCGCGAAGGGCGTGTCGGATGCGCGTACGGGGGTGGTCATGTTCAGCGGCCTCGGTCGGTCATCCGGATCGGATGCACCGACTGTCGCCGCTCGGGCCGGACAGCGCAAGCGCCGATGACGACCCGACTGCCGCCCGCCCGGCCGGTGGCGCACATCGAAGGCCGCATCGTGGACGCGCGCTGAGCATGCTCAATCGGCTTGGCCGCCGGTGCCGACATGCTCTCGGTTCGGCGGTGCTGGCCGTGAGGGCTGGCGACGCGGTGATCGAGCGTCCGGGCGCACGCCCAGAAGTGGATGCAGATGAAACGTTATGCACCGAGGTACGGGGTATCCGTCTTGCGCGTCGGCACCCCATCCGGTCGGACTTGGCCTGATGGCCCGCGCACCGGCAGGCATGACGCCGGGCGTTTCGGAGGTGGCGTTGGCGGCCCTGCAGGAGTAGGCTGCCCATGACGGGTACAGGCCGGATCGCGCAGGCCCAGGCGTACGTTGCGGCGGACCGATGCGCGGCGGCACCGTGAGAAGGAGCACGCCATGTCGGACCATGTCTACAAGATCGTCGAGCTGGTCGGCTCGTCGGCCACCGGCACGGACGACGCCATTCGCAATGCCATCGAAACCGCGGCCAGGACCTTGCGCCATGTCGACTGGTTCGAAGTCGTCGACACCCGCGGGCATGTCGTCGACGGCAAGGTGGCGCATTTCCAGGTGACGCTGAAACTGGGCTTCCGCCTCGACGGGTGAAGACCCATGGACCACGTCGTGTCACGGTGGGCCTGCCTTCTTCTCGCGTTCATGCTGTGGGGCGGGCCCGCAAGGGCTGCAGCGCCGGCGCCCGCCCCGTCGGCACCCGTGTTCGTGCTGCGCATCGACGGCGCCATCGGCCCCGCCACCGCAGACCAGGTGCAGCGTGCGCTCGAACGCGCAGCCGGCGCGCAGGCCCAACTCCTGGTGCTGGAAATGGATACGCCGGGCGGGCTCGACACGGCGATGCGAAGCATCATCAAGGGCATCCTCGCGTCGCCGGTGCCGGTGGCTGCCTTCGTCGCCCCGCAGGGCGCTCGCGCGGCCAGTGCCGGCACCTACATCCTCTATGCCGCGCACGTGGCCGCGATGGCGCCGGCGACGAATCTCGGCGCGGCGACGCCGGTGGCCATCGGCCTGCCCGGTTTCGGCACGCCGCCGCAGGGTGCGCCTCCGCAGGCCCCGGCCAGCGGGGCGTCGGCCGCCGCCGAGAGCCACGACACCATGGCCGCCAAACGCATCAACGACGCCGCCGCCTATATCCGCGGCCTGGCCCAACTGCGCGGGCGCGACACCGCGTGGGCCGAGCAAGCCGTGCGCGAATCGGTCAGCCTGCCCGCGAGCGATGCCCTCACGCGCCACGTGATCGACCTCGTGGCAGTGGACCTCAGCGAGTTGATGCGCCGGCTCGATGGCCGCACGGTGCGGTTGGGCGACGCCGATGGAAGCACGGTGACGCTGGCCACGGCGCAGGCGCCGGTCGTTGCGCTCGAGCCCGACTGGCGCGCGCGCCTGCTCGGTGTCATCAGCAACCCGAGCCTCGCGCTCGTGCTGATGATGATCGGCCTGTATGGCCTGCTGTTCGAATTCCTGAACCCGGGCCTGGTGGCGCCCGGCGTGATCGGCGGCGTATGCCTGCTGCTCGCGCTGTGGGGGCTGCAGATGCTGCCGATCAACATGGCCGGCCTGGCGCTGCTGCTGCTGGGCCTGGCCCTGTTCGTGGCAGAGGCCTTCGTGCCGAGCTTCGGCGTGCTGGGCATCGGCGGCATTGCGGCGTTTGCGTTCGGCGCGTTGCTGCTGATCGACCGCGGCGTGCCGGGCTTTGCGATCCCGCTGCCGTTGATCGGCGGCCTCACGGCCGTGTCGGCGGCGTTTGTCATCGGTGTGGTCGGCATGGCCGCCAGGGCGCGCCGCCGCCCCGTGGTCAGCGGCAGGGAAAGGCTCGTCGGGCTGGTCGGCGAGGTGCTCGATTTCGGCGGCGGCGAAGGCTGGCTCTGGGTCGATGGCGAACGCTGGCGCGTCCTGTCCTCGGATCACCTGCGCCCGGGGCAACGGGTGCGGGTCACCCGCGTCGACGGCCTCACGCTCGAGGTGAGCCCGCTGGCCCCGACTCTGCATGCACTCACCCAACCCGGAGTTCCCTCATGATCGACCTGTCCTTCGGTTTCTCGGTCGTCATCTTCTTCCTCGTGCTGCTGCTGGCGAGTTCGCTGCGCATCCTTCGCGAGTACCAGCGTGGCGTTGTCTTCCAGCTCGGGCGCTTCTGGCGTGTCAAGGGCCCGGGCCTGGTGATCCTGATCCCCGGCATCCAGCAGATGGTGCGCATCGACCTGCGCGTCGTGGTGATGGACGTGCCGAGCCAGGACGTGATCTCGCGCGACAACGTGACCCTCAAGGTCAATGCGGTGCTGTACTTCCGCGTCGTCGACCCCGAGCGCGCGGTGATCCAGGTCGAGGATTTCCTCGCCGCCACGAGCCAGCTCGCGCAGACCACGCTGCGCGCGGTGCTGGGCAAGCACAACCTGGACGAGATGCTCTCCGAGCGCGAACGCCTGAACACCGATCTGCAGAAGATCCTGGACAGCCAGACCGACGCCTGGGGCATCAAGGTCACCAACGTCGAGATCAAGCACGTCGACCTGAACGAGACCATGATCCGCGCGATCGCCCGGCAGGCCGAGGCCGAGCGCGAGCGGCGCGCCAAGGTGATCCACGCCGAAGGCGAGCTGCAGGCGGCCGAGAAGCTCGCGCAGGCGGCCGAGATCCTGGCGAAGCAGCCGCAGGCGATCCAGCTGCGTTATCTGGAGAC